>JBCDDI010000397.1:0-4114 GCA_039180365.1 Pseudomonadota bacterium | reverse complement strand
GCGCTGATCGCAAGGCCAAGCTTGGCCGCGGAACTTGAGACAATTTCCGAAAGCTCGGGCACCGTATAAAACTCAAGGCGCTGGACGATGCCGAAGCGGTCCCGGAGCGGCGAGGTGAGCAATCCGGCGCGCGTAGTGGCGCCGACCAGCGTGAATTTCGGCAGATCAAGCTTCAGCGACCGGGCCGCCGGGCCTTCACCGATGAGAATGTCGATCTGAAAGTCTTCCATGGCCGGATAGAGGATCTCTTCCACGACCGGAGACGGCCGATGAATCTCATCGACAAACAGCACGTCCCCAGCCTCGAGATTCGTCAGCATCGCGGCAAGATCGGCGGCCCGTTCGAGCACCGGTCCGGAGGTCGACTTGATGGCCGCCCCCATTTCTCTGGCAATGATGTTTGCAAGCGTTGTTTTACCAAGGCCGGGGGGGCCGAAGATCAACGTGTGATCGAGGGCTTCCGAGCGCTGCCGGGCAGCCTGGATGAAAATCTCCATCTGCTCTTTCACCGCCGCCTGACCGATGTAGTCGGCAAGCCGTTCCGGGCGCAGAGCGTGTTCAATGCGCGCTTCGTTCACATCGGCGCTGCTCGTAGCAGCAGAAATCAGACGATCAGGTTCGATGCTCATCAGCCAACCTCGGCCTGCCGGGCAATCTGCTTGAGCGCTGCGCGCAGCAGGGCTTCGCCGGTGTCCTCGAGCACCTCATCAGCGACCGCGGCCACGGCCCGGCTGGCTTCCGCCGGTCGGTAACCGAGGGAGACAAGGGCGTCCTCCGCTTCCCGCGTCGCGGCTTTATCGGCCCCGACGGATACGGGTTTCACCACCACATGCAGGTTGCCGAGACGGTCCTTCAGCTCCACGAGGAGGCGTTCTGCCGTTTTCTTGCCTACTCCTTGAACACGCGTCAGCTGCGACACATCGCCGTCTCTTACCGCTGCAGCAAGGACCTCAAGGGTCAGGCTGGAAACGATGGCCAGCGCCATCTTCGGCCCAACGCCGCTGATGCGGATGAGATCCCGGAAAACGTCACGTTCGGTTCTCGAACCAAAGCCGTACAGGAGCTGGGCGTCCTCACGGACGATGAAATGGGTAAATAGCGCCACCTCAGAGCCGGTCGCAAGGCCTGCGGCCCCGGTGCCAGAGGCGCCCGCAAGGGCAGAGCTGGTGGCTTCCACCTCATAGGCTAAGCCGCCCACGTCGATGAGCAGGAGGTTGTCGCTGATTTCCAGCAGCTTGCCCTGGATGCGGCCGATCATGTGGCTCTAGTTTCCGCCGGGGGGATAACGGTCAAGGCCGAGAGTATTGACGTGGCAAATGGCAATCGCAAGGGCGTCGGCGGCGTCGGCCTGAGGCTCCCCGGGGAGTCCGAGGATGACGCGCACCATATGCTGTACCTGCGCTTTGCTGGCCCGGCCGGTGCCAACGACGCCCTGCTTCACGCGCCGGGCAGCGTATTCGTGGACTGGCAGACCGTGCGCAACGCCGGCCGCAATGGCCACGCCGCGGGCCTGACCCAGCTTCAGGGCGCTGTCCGGATTTCGCGCAAGAAACACCTCTTCAATGGCGAGCACTTCCGGACCGTGGGTGGTGATGAGCTCTGTGACGCCAGCGTAGATTTCCGCCAGGCGCTCGGGGAAGGGACCTTTCGAGGTGCGGATACACCCACTGCCAAGATAGCTGAGTCCCCGCGGACCCACTTCGACGATGCCGTAGCCGGTGAGGCGGGAGCCGGGATCGATGCCGATAACCCGGGTCACAGCACCCTCAGCCCGCCAGTGCGCTCTCGGGCAGTTCGGCGTTGCTGTAGACGTTCTGCACGTCGTCGAGCTCTTCAAGGGCATCGATAAGTTTCACGACGCTGCTGGCGAGATCGTCGTCACAGGGTGTGTAGGTGGACGGCACCATGGCCACCTCGGCGTTATCCGGTTCGAGAGAAGCCGCCTTCAAGGCATCAACCACGTTCCCCATGACCTCCCAGGGTGTGGTAACGGTGAGAGAACCATCTTCCTCGCTCTCGATGTCTTCCGCACCGGCCTCGAGGGCCACATCCATGACCGCCTCCTCATCCACGCCAGGGGCGAAGCTGATCACCCCGAGTTTGGAGAAGAGGTAGGCAACGGAACCATCGGTGCCAAGATTACCGCCGAATTTGGAGAAGGCATGGCGCACTTCAGCAACGGTGCGGTTGCGATTGTCCGTCATGACTTCCACAAGTATGGCGACGCCGCCGTTGCCATAGCCCTCGTAGGTAAGCTCTTCAACGTCCGCGCCGTCCTGGCCACCGGCACCGCGGGTAATAGCCCGCTCGATGGTGTCTTTCGGCATGTTGGCACCGAGACCGTTATCCACGGCCGCACGCAACCTTGGGTTATCGGCCGGATCACCGCCACCAAGACGGGCGGCCACGGTGATTTCGCGGATCAACTTCGTCCAGAGCTTGCCGCGCTTGGCATCCTGGCGCGCCTTGCGATGTTTGATGTTGGCCCATTTACTGTGTCCGGCCATCTAGCGTCTCCCTTCAGCCTGCCTCGGCATCATTGAGTCTGGCGCAATCTGATGTGCAGGTCCCGCAGCTGGTGCTCGTCGACCGGGCTCGGAGCCGCTGTCATCAGGCAGGCGGCCGTTTGCGTCTTCGGGAAAGCGATAACGTCGCGAATGGCCGTCGTATCGGTCATGAGCATAACAAGCCGGTCCAGGCCCAGAGCGATGCCGCCATGGGGCGGGCAGCCAAGCCTCAGCGCATCGAGCAGGAAGCCGAATTTACCTTCCGCTTCCTGACCAATCTTAAGCGCCTCGAAGACCGCCTGCTGCATGGCCTGGTCGTGAATCCGGAGGCTGCCGCCGCCGAGCTCATAGCCGTTCAGGACCACATCATAGGCCGCAGCCTTAGCCGCGAGAGGTTCGGCGATGAGTTCCTCGGGTGTGCAGGTCGGCTGTGTAAAGGGATGGTGCACCGGAGTAATGGCGCCATCCCGCCCCTTCTCAAACATAGGCCAGGACACCACCCAGCAGGGCGCAAACTTGTCCTCTGCCGCTTCACTCAAGAGCTTAAGCTCCCGCCCGAGCTCGTTGCGCAGGGCGCCCATGGCATCGCTGACCACCGTAAAGGTATCTGCCCCGAAGAAGACAACGTCACCGTCTTCGGCGCCCACGCGGTCGAGGACCTCGGTAACCACAGCGTCCGGGAGAAACTTGATGATCGGACTCTGCAGGCCGTCCATGCCCGCGGCGCGATCGTTCACCTTGATATAGGCAAGGCCTTTCGCCCCGTAGCGGCTCACGAACTCGGTGTAGTCATCGATCACTTTGCGGGACAGCTGCGCCCCGCCCGGCGCCCGCAGGGCCACCACCCGTCCTTCCGGGTCGTTGGCAGGACCGTTGAACACCTTGAACTCCACCTCGCGCATGAGATCGGCGATGTCCGTGAGCTCCAGGGGATTACGCAGGTCAGGCTTGTCGCTGCCGTACTTCGCCATCGCTTCGTCCCAGCTGAGGACCGGGAAGTCGCCGAGCTCCACGTCGAGGACGTTCTTGAAGACGGTTTTGAGCATGCCCTCGGTGAGGTCCATGACCGTCTGCTCGTCGATAAAAGAAGCCTCAATGTCGATCTGCGTGAATTCCGGCTGCCGATCGGCGCGGAGATCCTCGTCGCGATAGCAGCGGGCAATCTGATAGTACTTGTCGTAACCGGCGATCATGAGCAGCTGTTTGAACACCTGCGGCGACTGCGGCAAAGCGAAGAACTGGCCCGGATGGGTGCGGCTCGGCACCAGATAGTCGCGTGCGCCTTCCGGCGTAGCCCGGGTCAGGGTCGGCGTTTCCACTTCCCAGAACCCGGCGTCCTCGAGATAGCGACGCACTTCGCTGGCGATCTTCGCCCGGGCCTGGAGCCGCTGCTGCATCTCCGGACGGCGGAGATCCAGATAGCGGTAGCGCAGGCGTACGTCCTCCCCGGCCTCGGAATACTCATCAAGCTGGAAAGGCGGGGTCTCAGAGGCGTTCAGGATCTCGAGGGTATTGCCGAGCACCTCAATCTCGCCGGTGGCCATATCCGGGTTTACCGTGCCCTCAGGGCGGGGACGGACGCGACCGGTCATCTGCAGCACGTACTC
>JBCDDI010000396.1:0-4116 GCA_039180365.1 Pseudomonadota bacterium | reverse complement strand
GTGGGTGCAGCTGGGGCTCGAGAACTGGCCTTTTGTGCTGCTGCTCATGTTCCCGGAAGGGTTCATCAACGGCATGCTGGTGACCGCCGTTACGGTATTTCACCCGGATCTCGTGAAAACCTTCGACGACGACTTCTATCTGGATAATTGAAGACCCGGGCAGGCCCTGTCAGGCGAATACGGTAAAGCCACCCGGTGATACGTCGAGGAGCCGCTGGGCCTCCTCCGGCAGCGCCAGGATGTCTGCAGGCTTGTTAGTGATGAGTTGATTTTCCAGGGGTCGCAACCAGCTCACGGCATAACCAAGGTAGAGCCCGGCACGCGCCGTTGCTTCGCGGTTGGCACCGCCCGAATGGACGGCGTTACCCGAATAGATCAGCGCCGATCCTTTCGGCATCACCGCCAGGCACACTTCGTGTGCTTCCGGCGTTCGCTCCGGCTCCCAGCGGTGACTGCCGGGCACAACGCGTGTGGCGCCATTTGTGGCCGTAAACTCTGTCAGCGCGCAGTTTGCACTGATGAGGATCTCGTTACCGCCAGCCTTTTCCATACCCTGGGCTCGATGCCAGGACGCGGCGTCCGTATGGAACTCCTGCACATCCTGAGCCTCGTTGAGGACCATGAGCTCAGCGTTGCTGAGGCGGAAGTCTTTGCCAAGACCGCTATCCACGAGCAGCCGTTCGGCAAGGGTAAGGAACAGCGGATGAGTGAGCACATTCACCATGTGCGGCGACTTACTGAAGAGCCCGTGCAGGCGTTTGGTCTGTTCACCGAAGAACTTGTCCCGATACCCCAGATCATCGGCGCCCCACTCGGACGCATCGAGGTGCACGTTAAAATCGGCCATTAGGGCATCGCAGAGGTCGTGAGGCAGCACTTTAAGCGCAATACAAGCGCCATCGGCATCCACTGCCGCGAGGATGTCATCAACCTTTGCTGCGTCAATCTGCTGAAGTGCAACCATGGCCTGAGTCTAGCAGCTGCGTGCCGATCAGGGGGCGGTGAGATCAGGCTTGCGGTAGCCTCTCCTGCTTTCCGGGAGAGACCGTGAAGTGAACCCCCTGGCCAAAGTTTTCGTCTTCAAGATTGCGGTGACAATCCTGTTCTGGGTCGTGCCGCTGATCGCTTTCCCCACCGGGCTGCTCGGTGCCCTGGATATGCCCACGGAGCCTACCGATCTCTTTCTACGCCTGCTCGGCTGGGCCTATGTGGCGCTTTGCGTGGGTTACGGCTTCGGGCTTCGTGCCGCCCTCGCCGACGAGCGGCTGGCGGGCCCTATCTGGGTCGGCATTGTCAGCAATGGCGGCGCGAGCCTTTATCTCACCTACTACGGCGCGAGCGGTGCGTTCAGCGAGCTGACCCCACTGCTGCAGGTGCTGCTCTGGAGTTCGGCGCTGGCGACGGGACTGATTACCCTGGGGCTTGTTCAGTTCGGGGTGCGGTCACGGGCATGAGCCGCTCGCGCCACTCGAGCACAAGCGACAGCAGCGAGGGTATGAACGTCAGTGTAATGACCGTGGAGAACAGCAGCCCGAAGAGCACAATCGCGCCAAGGCCCCGATAGAGCTCGGTTCCCGATCCGGGCGAGAAGACCAGCGGAGAAAGCCCGAAGACGGTGGTGATCATGGACATCATGATGGGTCGAATGCGGCTCTGCACCGATTCCGTGACCGCCTCCTGGATTCCAAGACCGCGATCACGGAGGTTCCGCACCGTTCGCTCGACGATGAGGATCGGATTGTTGACGACGGTACCGATCAGCACCAGGAAACCGAGCATGGTGATCATGTCGAAGGGCTGCTGGAGGGTCTGTAAGCCAAAGACATCCAGCTGAGCACCCACCGCGTTCATGAGCCAGAGGCCGACGATACCGCCGCTGATACCAATGGGAATCGCCGTCATGATCAGGAGCGGGTAGCCCCAATGAGAGAACACGGCAACGAGTAAAAGATAGGAGATCACCACGGCAACGAGGAAATTGGCGGAGAGGGCCTGTCGCGTTACGTCGAGGCGGTCGCTGGCGCCGCTGATCTCCATGCGAACCGTCGGCGGAATCTCGCCTGAAGCTGCCATCCCCTGAATGATCTCCCGGCGGACGGTCTCAACGCCGGTTTCCAGCGCCACGGACCGCGGCGGGATGATACTGAGGGTGACGGTTCTTTCACCATCCACGCGACGGATGGTCTCCGTATTCACCGTTTCCCTGACGCTGGCGACGGAGGAGAGCGGCACCATGCCTCGGCCCGGGGCGAAGATGAGCACATCGTCAATGTCCTGGGGGTGATCGATGGTGCCCTGGGTCGAGTAGAGGAACATGTCGATCTTCTCGTCTTCGAGGAAGAACTCGTCCACGAAGGCACCGTCCGAATAGGCCCAGACCGTATAGCCGAGAGCGGCCGTATCGATGCCCAGCTCGGACGCGCGTTCCCAGTCCGGGCGCACTTCCAGGAGCGGCTGGCCCATGGTCAGGTTGGAAGGATCCGGGCGTACCTGAGGATTCTCAAACACCGTGCGCGCTTTCAGAAAAGCTTTGAAGCTGGCATCAAAGAGCGTCTCAAGATCGGCCGCGCTGATGTCGACGTTGATGCTGCGTGTACCGCCGGAGTTACCCGAGAAAATGGATCCCCGATTGGCAAAGGCAATGAGTCCCGGAACGTCCTGGATCCGTTCCGAGGCGATCCGCATGAGATCGTTGACCTGCGTCCGATCGGCAGCTTCGACCAGATAGAACACCCGGCCGGAGCTCACAAAGGACACGTTGCTCTTGATGGAAGGCACCGCAGAACGGCCCTCAGCGTAGTCCCTTGGGTCTGTATCGAAATGCGGGGCGAAGTGCGAGTCCACCTCACGGTAGACCTCTTCCATGGTGTCGATGTTGTATCCCGGCGGCGCAAACATGAGCGCAAATACCTTGTTCTCTTCGCCTTCCGGGAGATACTCGGCGGGGGGTGTGAGAAAAAGCAGAATGGCGGTCGCGGCAGCCAGGGCCCCCACGATGAGCGCAACGCGGCGGGTAACCGTCGCCAGCAGCCAGCTGACGAGACCGACAATGTTATCCCGAACCCGTGTACCAAATCGAACCAGCGGGCCCTCCGGGGGTGGGAGCTCACCGTCTTTTGCAACCCCGCCGGGCAGGCTCAGGAGGCGGCCACACGCCGTGGGCACAAGCGTGATCGCCACAATCATCGACATGACGATAGAGGCCGAGATAGCGACGGCGATGTCGGAGTAGAGCTGACCGGCTTCATCCTCAATGAATACGATGGGCAGAAACACAAACACCGTGGTCAGCGTTGAAGCGAGCACAGCCGGCCAGACCTCCTGCACACCATCGAGCGCTGCCTGCAGGCGTTCTTTCCCCATGGCCAGATGACGATAGATGTTCTCAAGGACCACGATGTTGTTGTCGAGCGTCATGCCGATGGCAAAGGCGACGCCGGCGAGAGAAATGACGTTGATGGTGCGTCCGGTGAGCAGCAGTCCGAGAAAGGCGGCGATGGCGCAGATGGGAATCGCCAGAGCGCCGATGGCGGTGGCACCCAGTGAGCGGAGGAACACGAACATGACCAGCGTCGCCAGGGCCGCGCCAATCAGGAGGTTCCGCCAGACAACGGACACAGCTTCTACGACGTAAACAACGTCGTCGGAGGTGAGCGTGAGCTCAAGGCCCCGCTCCGCAAGAATGCCGGCGTTCAGCTCCGCCACAGCATCCACCACGGCGGCCTTCACCTCCACCACGTTCGCTCCAACTTCCTTACGCAGCCGCATGCCGATCATGGGCGCACTCTTCATAAAGGCGGTGCTGCGGATCTCGGCCAGGGAAAGCTCAGCGCTACCCACGTCTTTCAGACGCACGATGGAACTGCCGCGGCGCGCGATCACGAGGTTCTCCATCTCCTCGATGGTCTCAAAACGGCCGACGGTGCGAAGCAGATAGCGACGTTTCCCGGCATCCACGTCACCACCGGACACATCCTGGTTTCTGCCACGGACGGCGTTACGAACGTCGATCAGACGCAAGCCACGCTCGGCGAGTTTTTCCGGGTCTACACGAATATGAATCTGGCGCTGACCGCCGCCGGTAGCGCCAACTTCAGAGACGCCAGTCACCTGCTC
>JBCDDI010000395.1:0-4135 GCA_039180365.1 Pseudomonadota bacterium | reverse complement strand
CTATGACCGACTCGACGATCGGTATCTGCCCAACAAAGGCAACTTTGCCCGAGTGACGCTGATCGGTTCCGCCGACTGGCTCGGATCAGACGACGACTACAAACAGCTGAAGATGAGCGGTGTGCTGACCCGAAGCTTTGGGCGCCACACGCTCCTCGGTGGGGTATCGGTCGACGCCACCTTCGACGGTGTCGCCCCGAGCTATGCTCTCTTCGGCGGGGGCGGCCTTTTCAATCTCTCCGGCTTTAATCTCGGCGAAATTTCCGGACAGAACTTCGGCGTTGCCGTCGCCGGATACCAGTATCACATTCTCGGCGGCTTCGTCCCCGGCCGTATCGGCGTCTCTCTCGAGTACGGTGGGGTTAAGGATGACTGGGAAGATCTGTTCCAGGATGGACTCGTCCATGGCAGCGTCTATGCCGGTTTCAGAACGCCCATCGGGCCCGCCTACTTCGGTTACGGCGTTGGTGAGAGCCCCAGCGGAGATACGGCGCAGCGCTGGTTCCTGAAATTCGGCCGGATCTTCGGCAGCAACAGTGTGATCCGTTAAAGCATCCGCGGATCAGCCGGGGAAGCGACCAGCACTGGAGCCACCGCCAGCGGCGCGCTACCATTCGCGGATGGACCAGTCATCCGACAGCTTCCACCCCGCTTTCCGGCAGCGGCCGAGCCTCAAAGGCCCAGCCGTTGCCCCTGCACCTGCCCGCTGGTGGGCCCCGGCCCGCATTTTCTGATCCGACAAAGCTAAACCCTGAACTGCCCGCCACCGGCGTCGGCATCGCAATCAGCAAAAACCAGCGAGGCGAACCATGCTGCTGATGATCGATAACTATGACTCCTTCACCTACAACGTCGTCCAGTACCTTGGGGAACTGGGTGCCGAAGTGGAGGTGCACCGCAACGACGAAATTTCGCTGGCCGAGATAAAGGCCCGTGGCCCGGAGAAAATTGTCATCTCGCCGGGCCCCTGCACACCTAACGAGGCGGGAATCTCCATGGCCGTTGTGGAAGAGTTCGGCCGCGACGTGCCCCTCCTTGGTATCTGCCTGGGTCATCAGAGCATCGGCCAGGTGTTTGGCGGCGACGTGATCCGGGCCCGGGAAGTGATGCACGGCAAAACGTCCATGATTCATCACAGCGACCGAGGGGTATTCAAAGGATTGCCCAATCCCCTTGAAGCCACCCGCTATCACAGTCTGGTTGTGGATCGGGCAACGCTGCCGGATTGCCTGGAGGTAACGGCCTGGACCGAGCGCGACGGTGAGATTGACGAGATCATGGGTTTCCGCCATCGCGAATATCCCATCGAGGGCGTACAGTTCCATCCCGAATCGATCTTCACGCACACAGGCCACGACCTGCTCCGAAACTTTCTCACGAGGTAACACCATGGATATTCAGGCAGCACTCGCACGCCTCGCCGAGAGTCACAACCTGACTCAGGCCGAGACGCGCGAGGTGTTCATGACCGTCATGTCCGGCAACGCCTCGGAGGCGCAGATCGGCGCCCTGCTCATGGGTCTCAGGGTGAAGGGTGAAACGGCGGAAGAGATCGCTGGTGCGGCAGAGACCATGCGCGAGCTATCCACCAGGGTTGAGGTCGACGTGCCTTATCTTGTCGACACCTGCGGTACCGGTGGCAGCGGTGCCAAACTTTTTAACATCTCGACGGCCGCCGCCTTCGTTGCAGCCGCCGCCGGCGCCAGCGTTGCCAAGCACGGCAATCGAAAGATGACAAGCCAGTCCGGCAGCGCCGACCTGCTCGAGCAGGCGGGTGTGAATATTGCGCTCACGCCGGCACAGATCGCCCACTGCATCAGCGAAGTCGGCGTCGGCTTTCTCTTCGCCCAGGCCCATCACAGTGCCATGCGCTTTGCCGCCCCGGTACGCCAGGCGCTCGGCGTGCGCACCATGATGAACGTGCTCGGCCCCCTGACTAATCCGGCCGGCGCCCGGCGCCAGGTCATAGGCGTGTTCAGCCCGATCTGGCAGCGACGCATGGCCGAAGTAGCGAAGCTCCTTGGTGCGGAGCACGTACTCATCGTTCACAGCAACGGCCTCGACGAGATTGCCCTGAATGATTCAAGCCTGGTGGTGGAACTGAAAGGAGGCGAGATCCGGGAATATGAAGTCGCTCCGGAAGACTTCGGCATCGAGCGCCGCTCCATGGACGCGCTCCGTGCTGATTCACCGGAGTCGAGCTTTAAGCTCGTGAAAAGCTCGCTCACGAAGCCGGACACGGCGGCAGCCGACATCGTCTGCCTGAACGCCGGTGCCGCCATCTACGCGGCCGGCGTTGCAACGAGTCTCGAGAACGGCGTGATCATGGCCCAGGATGCCGTTTCAGCCGGGCTCGCTAACGAGCGCCTGCAGGAGCTTGTCCGTATTTCAGGCCTCATGGGTGAGGACTGACGTGAGCGGCACCATTCTCGATGAGATCCTCGCGCACAAACGAGGTGAAGTTGAGGCACGGCGTGCCGCCAGACCGGAGGCTTCTTTTGCTGAGTCTGTCGAACAGGCGCCAGCACCGCGGGGTTTTGTTGCCGCACTCCGCCGGGCCATCGCCGATCGCGGCGCCGGTGTGATTGCGGAGGTAAAGAAGGCATCGCCGAGCAAGGGCGTCATCCGTCCGGACTTTCATCCGGTGCAGATCGCTGAATCCTATGAACGTGCGGGGGCCGCCTGCCTCTCGGTGCTCACGGACGAGAAGTACTTTCAGGGCAGGGATCAGTATCTCAGGGACGTACACAAGGCCGTAAAGCTGCCGCTCCTGCGCAAGGAGTTTATCGTCGACGCCTATCAGATCGCAGAATCGCGGAGTCTTGGCGCCGATTGCATCCTGCTCATCGTGTCAGCCTTGTCGGCGCAGGAACTTAAGGGCTATCACAAAGCAGCCAACGACCTGGGCATGGACGTACTCATAGAAGTTCATGACGAGGCGGAGCTCGACGCCGCGCTCGCTCTGGATCCCGGTCTGGTCGGCATCAACAATCGAAACCTGAAGACCTTTGAGACAACGCTGGAAACCACCTTCAGACTTCTGGCACGGATTCCGGACGACGTGCTTGTGGTAACGGAAAGCGGTATTCACACCGCGGACGATGTAGCGGCCATGCGGGAACGGTCCGTGAACGCCTTTCTTGTCGGTGAAGCCTTCATGCGCGCGGAAGATCCCGGCAGCGCCCTGAAAAACCTGTTTTTCCGCTGACTTTTCCGAGCCGAAACTAAAACGGGCCCCTTAAGGGCCCGCTTCAGCACATCCATTGTGATGACCAGAGGTTGGCGTCAGCGAGTGCCGTACACCACCATGGTCTTGCCTTTTACGGAGACCAGTCCTTGATCTACCAGCGTCTTCAGCACCCGACCGACCATTTCCCGCGAACAGCCCACGATCCGGCCAATCTCCTGGCGCGTAATCTTGATCTGCATACCGTCGGGATGCGTCATGGCATCGGGTTGCTTGGTGAGTTCGAGGAGCGTCCGTGCAACTCGACCCGTGACGTCGAGAAACGCCAGGTCACTCACTTTCTGAGTGGTCCGGGAGAGGCGGTCTGCCATCTGCCGGCCCACGGCATAGAGAAGGTCTGTGTGCTTCTCTGCCAGTTCTTTGAACTTGCCGTAGGAAAGCTCGGCAACTTCACATTCGGTCTTGGCTTTGACCCAGGCAGAGCGCGGCGTGTCATCCGTGAACAGCGGCATCTCCCCGAAGAAATCACCCTTGTTCAAATAGGCAACGATGATTTCCCGACCTGACTCGTCTTCCACCAGTACGGTGACCGAACCTTTGAGGATATAGTAGATGGAGTCGCTCTTATCTCCAGCGTAGATGAGCGTGCTCTTGGCCGGATACTTCCGACGGTGAGCGGCAGCCAGAAAGCTATCGAGATGGGTGTTCTCCGCATCGGGAGTGTTCATCTGAAAGCCTTTGGCGGCTAGCGGACGAGCGGAACCCATCCCGGCGACCGAAGAACTTTTCGGCGTACTTTTCGTGGCAAGCATTTTCGTAACGCTCCTTCGTGACATCTTGCGAGGGAGATACTTGCACAGCGAATCAACGCAGTGTGAGAACTGGTAGACAAACGGTACAAAATCACAGTTTGAACGGTCACCGATCACTCATTTCCGGCTCCGACCG
>JBCDDI010000394.1:0-4141 GCA_039180365.1 Pseudomonadota bacterium | reverse complement strand
GCCAAAAGGCTGGGTATCTACGGCATAAGCGAGCGCTTCCTCAACGGTAACGTCCGCATCGGCACTGAGCAGTTCCACGGCCCGGGCGCCGCGCTGATTCGTCCAACCGGCAAAGGCGCTGCCGTGAGCAGCGCTTGAGTAGAGGTAATCGGCTTGCGCATCGAGGCGGAAAGGTGAGCCCGGGATCATGGCATCCGGCGGGATGTTGCAGTTCTGCAGCCAGCCGGACTCCGGATTCAGCGCCTGCAGGTGATCTTCCGCGGGATGGATTCCCTGCCAGTCACTTGCCGAGGTGCTGCCGTCCACGGGCTTTGACCAGTCGTAACCCGACGGGCGGACGGGCACCCGGCCCGTCCGCTGGTAGTAAATGTTGCCGCTCGTATCCGCGACCATGACGTTCTGCGGGAACATCGACAGCGTCGCGCAGGCGGCCATGGCACCGCGGTAGTCGCTGGCAAAGTTCAACGCCTCCCAGGCTTCGTTGCGATTGGTACCGCCGTCGTAGGCGATGCGTGCCGCGTAAGCCATGCCGTCGGCTCGCGCCAGAATCGGGCCATGGTGTGATGCCTCCCAGCTGTAAGCGCGTTCGCTGCCATCCGGGAAGCGCAGGGTTTCCGTGTGCTGTGTAAGCGGTCGCCACTCATCGTCGAAGCGATACTGATCGCCGGCTTCGTTGAGGGTCAGGGCATAAACGTCGGCCGTGTCCGGGCCGCCGGTAGTCATGGCCCAGGCAATGTCCGCATTGTGGCCGAGGCCGATGTAGGGAGACCCGGCAAGGCCTACGCCGCTGCCGGTGAGCTCGCCCGCATGGATGCGCATCTCCCAGAACCGGCTCGGCCCCCACCAGGACAGATGCGGATCGATGAGCAGAATCGCATGGCCAGAGGCGCTTCGAGAGGGGCCCACGGCCCACTGGTTGGAACCGCGCTGCTCGGTCACAAAGGCAGCGTCGACGCCGCCGCGTTTCAGATCACCCAGCGCTTCGTCGATGGACCAGTTGTAGAGAAACATACGCCCGAACGCATCAATCATCTCTGGCGACACACTATCGTGGTGCCACCAGGCAGGGACGTCTTCCGGGTTGGCCGCGTAAAAGTCACTGATGCCGTTCGCAAAGGCGGTTATGCGCTGCCGCTCCTCGTCCGTCATGTTGGCGACGGCGGCTCTGGCGTTATTCATGTGCCCAAACATGCGCGCTATGAGTGACGTTGGCACACCGTCCGCGCCGGAAATCTCCGCCAGCTCGCCCATGGCGATCTTCAGGTTCATAAGCAGTTGTTCCGGCCGATCTTCGGCCTGCGCCCAACCCTGGGCGTAAAGGCCTGCCTCGACGCTGGGTGCATAGATGTGCGGGATTCCGAAAGTGTCCCGATAGATGACCGTGCGGCCGAGATCCTCGCCCTGTCCCGGCAGCAGTCCTTCGCCGCTGGCGGCCTGCTCCGATTCGGACTCTGCTGGTGCGGTCGGCTCCTGACTACAGGCAATTACGCCCGTCGCCAGCCCCAGAAGCAGAACCCCGCGCACCCACCTTGGGCTTAAGCCTTTCGCAACCGCATTCGCCATGATTCTCCCCCGTTTATCGACCATCGCTGCCGTCATGCTACGATCTGCGGTCGCTGAAAACACGCATCCGGCGAAACTGAAGCGCCGGAAAGGCCGCGGGGGACACCGCGTCTGGCCACTCGAGGAGGACCCATGCACGACCTGATCATCAAGAACGCCACCATCGTTGATGGCACCGGTAAAGGCGCTTTCACCGGCGACGTCGTCGTCGACGGCGACCGCATCACGGCCATCACCGCGGTCGGGGAAAGCCCGGCAGAAGCGCGCCGTATCGTTGATGCCGACGGAGATCTGCTGACTCCCGGCTTCGTCGACATCCATACCCACTACGACGGCCAGGTCTGCTGGGATAAGAAAGTCACCCCAAGCAGCTGGCACGGCGTCACGTCTATCGTCATGGGCAACTGCGGCGTCGGCTTCGCCCCGGTGAAGCCGGGGACGGAAGACGAGCTTGTGGCGCTCATGGAAAGCGTCGAGGACATTCCCGGCACCGCCCTGCACGAAGGCATTCCCTGGGGCTGGGAGACCTTTGAAGAGTATCTCGACAGCATCGACACCCCCTACACCGTCGACGTCGGTACCCAGGTGCCGCACGTGGCCATTCGCCACTACGTCATGGGTGAGCGCTGCTACGACGACGCCACCACCGAAGACATGGAAGCCATGCGCGGGATCACGCGCTCGGCACTGGAGGCCGGCGCCCTCGGTTTCTCCACGTCCCGGTTCTACGGCCATCTCGATAAGGCCGGCAACCTGGTCCCCGGCACCCGGGCATCGGCGGAGGAAATGAAAACCATCGGCGCCGCCTTCGACGGCCTCGCCCACGGCACCATGGAGTTCGTCTCCGATTCCCTGAACGATCCCGAGGAACTGGCCTGGATCGAACACATCACGCGCGAAACCGGGTGCACGGTCACCCCGCTGGTCACCGCCGGGCCCGGGCCGGTCTGGGACCTTGCAGAGAAGCTGGATGCGGAAGGCTTCAAGCTGCGTCCGCAGGTTGGTGCGCGACCGGCTTCGATCCTCATGACCCTGGACGGCACCATTAATCCCATGCGCCAGTTCCCGAGCTACCGGGAGATTCAGCATCTGCCGCTCGCCGAACAGCAGGCGCTGCTGAAAGACACCGAGTTTCGTGCCAGGGTGCTGGCCGATGAGCCGCAGCTGCCGAAGAACCGTGATGCGGTGCGGTTTCTGACGGACCACGAGCATCAGTACATCATGGACGAGACGCTCTCCTACGAACCCGGCATGGATGACACGGTGGCGGCTGTGGCGAAACGCGACGGCCTGCATCCGCGGGAAGTCATGATGGACGTGCTGGCCAGTGGTCGGCCCCTGCTTATCCTCTTCGGCCGCTATGAAGGGGATCTCGAAGGACAGCGCAAGGTAATCGAGCATCCGCAGAGCGTCTTCGGACTTTCGGATGGCGGCGCTCATTGCGGCGTGCTCGTGGATGCAAGCGTACCTACCTACATGCTCTCCTACTTCACTCGAGACCGCGTGCGCGGGCCGAAGCTGCCGCTGGAGTTTGTGGTGCATAAGCTCACGCAGGACTCGGCCGAAGTCTACGGCCTGAAAGATCGGGGCGTGATCGCTCCGGGCTATCTCGCAGACCTGAATCTCATCGACTACGACGCCTTGAAGCTGCACCAGCCGGAGATGGTCTATGACCTGCCAGCCGGTGGTAAGCGCCTGGTCCAGACCGCGGAAGGGTACCGCCTGACCGTAAAGTCCGGTGAGATCACCTATGAGAACGGCGAGGCGACCGGCGCCATGCCAGGGCGGCTGCTGCGCGGCAATCAGACAGCGCCCGCCGCCTGACCCGCTCTTCCCCGGACCGGCATAGCCGCCGACAAGGGATACGGCCAGGCGGCTGGATCCGGTCCGGGCTTGTGGGCCCCGGCCATGACAGACGCACAGCCAACCGTTGACGATCGTGATCCGCCCTACGGGTGGGTCATGGTTGCCGTGGTTTTTACCCTTTCGACCCTGTCTTTCGGTGCCCTGGGCTCTGTTTCCGTATTCCTGAAACCGCTGGCCGAGGAGTTCGGCTGGGGCCGAGGAGAAACGGCCTTCGGCTACACGGCCATCGCCTTCTCGAGCGCGCTCTTCGGGATCCTCTGGGGACAGGTCGCCGACCGCTACGGCACCCGCTGGTTCGGCGTCATCGCCAGCCTGGCCATGACGATCAGTCTGCTGCTCCTGGCCGGCCAGGAGACCATCGTCGAGTTCTACGCGTTCTACTTCCTCTTCGGCGCTTTCGGCAACGCCATGCTGAGCGCCCCACTCTTTGCCAACGTCGGCTTCTGGTTTCGGAGGAGTCCCGGTCTCGCTCTTGGCATCACCGCCTCCGGCGGCGCCTTCGGGCAGGGCCTGGTGCCTTTTCTGGCGGGCCTGTCGATCGAGGCCTTCGGCTGGCAGAACACCTACCTGTTTATGGCCGTGAGCTACCTTGTGATCGCCCTGCCGATTTCCCTGCTCATCCGCGAATCACCCTGGCGCCTGGCGCCGACCGGCGTGACCGGGTCGCTGCCGCAGCGCGCCGTGACGCTACCGGAGAAGGACGTTGTGGTCT
>JBCDDI010000393.1:0-4160 GCA_039180365.1 Pseudomonadota bacterium | reverse complement strand
CGGCCTGCCGTTTCCATAACCCGGACATCGCCAATGCCATTACCGGTCAGGGGCGCCACTTCCTGCAGTGGACGCGGGACTGGTTTGAAAGCCGGGGTTATCCCGTGCTTTATGGCGATACGGACAGCGTGTTTGTAGGCTCGCAGCTAGAAGACAGTGGCGAGGCTGAAAAACTCGGCCATGCGCTCGCGGAGACCATGACACGCGACGTTTCGGCCTACATCGCTGAACGCTGGCGGGTCGACAGCCGCATGGAGCTTGAGTTCGAGAAGCTCTACGTAAAGCTCTTTCTACCCAGCGTGCGCCACGGTGCCGGCGGCGCCCGGAAGCGCTACGCCGGTCAGCGGGCCGGCAGCGATGCGGTGGAGTTCGTGGGCCTGGAAGTGGTGCGCCGAGACTGGACGGAGCTCGCCAAGCGCGTGCAGCGGGAGCTCTTCGAACGGCTTTTTAAGGACGCCCCGGTGGATGAGTATCTGTCAGAGATGGTGCGCGCTTTGCGCGCGGGTGAGCTCGACGACCTGCTTGTTTATCGCAAAGGGCTGCGTAAGTCTCTCGAGAGTTACACGGCTAACACGCCGCCGCACGTTACTGCAGCGAGGAAGCTGGTGGAAGCAGAGGGTGGTTCGCCGCCGCGGGTCATCGCCTACCTTATGACGGTTTCCGGCCCGGAACCGGTTGATGCCTTGAGCCATGAGCCGGATCGCGAGCACTATCTTGATAAGCAGCTCCGGCCAGTTGCTGAACCGGTGCTGGGTGCGCTCGGTCTCGATTTTGCGCAGGTTATCGGTGACGACCGGCAGCTGGGACTCTTTTAGCCGGGCACCAGGATTCCGGAGAGAGGGCCCGAGACCGGGCCCTCAAGCTCAGTCCCGGGTTCAGATCCGGAAGGCGCCTGTTCTCAACAGATAGGCGAATTCCTGACGTTGATCGGGATCGAGCAGTCCAACGATCTCCTTGATGGCTCGCGCCACGTGGTTCTGCACGGACTCAGTGGCCCGCACGCGGGCGGCGAGGGTGTCGCTCAGCGACTCACTGCTGAGCTCTGGGCTCGCCACAAGGTCTGCCAGATCGGCGACCATCTTCTTCTCATCGAGCGCTGCCTGTTCCCGTTCGGTTTTAACCCGATCGAGGGCGGCAGCGACGCCGCGGCGCTGTGACTCGTCGAGATCGAGCTGATAGCTGAGATAACGCAGGGGCCGGCGGACGCCGAAGTCCCCATGGCGCTTCTTGTGCCGATAGCCGTGGCGTGAGTCGCGATGCTCGCGGTGCTCATAGAAGCTGTCTTTCAGATCGCGGTAGCGCTCCTCCTGCTCGTGCCGGGATGTCTTATCAGCGGTGCGTTCCGGACTGTCGTACCAGCCCGCGTAGCCAAAGGCATAAGCGGGTCTGGACCAGCTGCCGGAAGGCCAGTTGGAGAAAGAAGAACCAGAAGATCTGTGACAGCGGTGCCTGAACTTATGTTTAAAGCTCATGATTACCTCCTTAAGTGCAGCGACCGTAGCGGGGCTGCAGGGGTTTCGTCTGCCGGGGCCTTTTGTCTCGAGGGCATTTTTTTGCTGCGGATGCTGCGGAGCAGCATGCGCTTCAGCAGAAGCCTGCCCACCGGACTGCCTCCAGCGGTTATGTCAGCGTCGGCCTGATGCCTGACGCTTTCGATACGCTAGCACGCCCCGAGCACGCTGCCCAGAGCAGGAAAACTGCCGAAGGACCTGCGTTACATGGCTCAGAGGTTGGCGTGGAGTGTCCGGCGCCAAGCCGCAGCGCCCCGTTGCAATCGGTGAGCGGGTCTGGTTGATTCGCAGGCGCACGGCAACGGAAACAAGAGGAGCGAAGCGTCAATGGAAGAGCAGCTGGATCTGGTGGCGGAGGTGTATCAGCTCGTTATCAATTTCCTCGTTAACTATTCCTTTCAGATTCTCGGCGCCGTCATCGTACTGCTCGTGGGGATCGTGGTTGCCCGCTGGATTGCCCGGGCCGTGCTGCGGATCATGGAGCGGCGCAACGTCGACACAACGCTGCGTGAGTTTCTCGCCGCCCTGGTGCGCATGCTGGTGGTGGCCGTCTTCCTCCTTGCGGTCCTCGATCGGCTCGGCATCAGCGTCACGCCCCTGGTGGCGGCCATTGGTGGCCTTGCCGTCGGCGCCAGCTTTGCGATCCAGGGCCCGGTTTCCAACTATGGCGCCGGTCTTGTCATCATCCTCACCCGCATGTTCAAGCTTGGCGACACAATCACCGTGCAGGGATGCTCCGGTCAGGTGGAAGAGATCAGCCTTGCGACCACGATCCTGAAAACAGAAGACGGCGAACGCATCGTCATCCCGAACAAGCAGATCGCCGGGGAGATCCACACCAACTCATCGGAGTTTCGGGTTGTTGAAGGCCTCGTTGGCGTCGCCTACTCAGATGACCCGGAGCGGGCCATCAACGTGATTCGCGATGCGCTGGCTGCCGTGGAGGGTGTCACACAGGCGCCGACCCCGCAGGTGGGTATTGCCGGTTTTGGCGACTCCTCCGTAGACATCGACTATCGCTTCTGGGTGCCGACGAACCGGTACTTTGAAGTGAAGCACGCGGCGAACCTGGCAGTGTTCAAGGCCATTGGTGATCAGGGGCTGAACATTCCCTTCCCACAGCGGGAGGTACGCATGCTTGGTCAGGGCAGCTGAAAGCAGTAGCTAGCATTAAAAGGTGCCAGGCGGGCGGTGCCGGGCCGCGATGCGTCAATCGGCTTCCGGATTTCCGTCGAGCGAGAGGTCGAGGATCCCGCAGCGCACGGCGTCGCGGAGAAACCAGGGCGTGAAGGCTTCCGGCGACCGCCGCGCCCAGTTAGTCAGTTCTTCAATCGCCAGTGCACGCACTTCGGCGACCTCGACCGGATCCGGGTCGAGGGCTCCGTCCCAGCGACCGCGAAACGCCTGCTGCAGCTCATAGTCGTGAATGCCGAGCTCCGGCTGGTCGAGGCGGCCGTGAAAGGGGTCGCCGAGGGCGGTGAGCGTAATCCCGGTGACGCCGAGCTCCTCTTCAAGGCCCCGCAAGGCGCCTTCAAGCCAGCTTTCGCCGGGCTTCAGGTGTTCAGCCGCGCTCTGATCCCAGAGCCCGGGGCAGACATCCTTATCGGCGCTGCGCTTCTGCAGGATAAGCCGTCCTTCAGCATCGAAGAGAAAAACCTGCGCCGACTTGTGCCAGAGACCTTGTGCATGGACCTGCGACCGGGGCACAAGACCGAGCGGTTCACCCGCTTCTGTGAAGGTGGCGAAGAGCTCCTCAGTCGAGTCATCGATCCCTGGGTTCTGTGAAGCTGCCCGTGCGGGGCGCGGTTTTTCGTCTTTCGGATCGGCCATGCGGGATTGTGGCCCTCCCGGGTGATCATTAAGGTTCGGGCATGTTAGAGCTTGAATCGGTGCTGCTGAAGTCTGGCGCCCAACCCATTACTCATCGCTTCGAAGCCGGGCGCATCACCGTGGTGCTCGGCCGTAACCATTCGGGAAAAACGCTCCTGACGCGAACGCTTGCGGGCCTCGAAGGGCCTCTCGCCGGTGACATTCGCCTCGACGGCGAAAGCCTGGTCGGGATCAGTCCCGGGGAGCGGAGCGTTGCCCTCGTGTATCAGGCCTTTGTGAATTACCCCGGCTGGAGCGTTTTCGAGAATATCGCCTCGCCGTTGAAAGCCCGCCGGGTGGACGCTGCTGAGGTTGAGGCCACGGTGCAGGACCTTGCGGAGAAGCTCGAACTTGATGGCTTGCTCGATCGGCTTCCGGAACAGCTCTCCGGCGGCCAGCAGCAGCGGGTGGCGATCGGTCGGGCCCTTGCCAAAGGCGCTGATGTCCTGGTGATGGATGAGCCCCTTGTTAACCTCGATTACAAGCTTCGCGAAGCTCTGCAGCTTGAGCTGGCGGCACTGCTCCACGAGCTCGGATTGACGGTCATCTACACGAGCTCGGATCCGCGAGATGCTTTTGCGCTGGGCGATGACCTTGTGCTCCTCGCGGAACACAGCCTGCTGCAGAGCGGCACGCCCCTCGACCTCTACGAAGCTCCGGCGACACCAGCCGCCTGTGATCTTATGAGCGATCCCCGGGCGTGCCGCTCTGCAGCAGGCTGTGTTCCGCGAGGAGCACAAGGTCATCGCCCAGCGCAAAAGCATCTCGCGGATCCGAGCT
>JBCDDI010000392.1:0-4166 GCA_039180365.1 Pseudomonadota bacterium | reverse complement strand
GCTGAATTCGATCGGGTACGCATCGCCGCCAAAATCAAGCGTCGCGTCCGTGGCGGCGAAGGCTCCGTCCTCTTCTGCTACGAAGTCGCTCGCTCGGAAGGTAGCATCCCGATCGCCGAACCATTCGTCGCCGAGGAGCTGAGAATCCCGATCCGAGTCATCGGTGAATACGGACGCCAGCGTGATCGCAACGACCGCACTGCTTTCCTCCAGGTTTTCCGGGTCAAAGTAGATTTCCGCAGACCAGTTGTTGAATCGCCCCTCGAACTCGGCGCCGGCCTGCTCGGCGATAAAAACGATTTCGCTGGCATCCGGGTTGATGTTCCAGAGCGGCAGCGTCGAAGTAGCCGTTGCGGCTTCTGCGCCGGGTATCGCAGCCGCGTCCGGAGGCCCTTCGGCTTTCGCTGCGCTGCTGGTCTCACTCAGCCGAGCGCCAGCGTCTTCAGCGGTGGCTGATTCCGCAACTTCCGCCGGTGCCGAGCTCACCGATCCCAACCAGCCAATGCCGACAGCCACTAAGAGCACGCTCACCCCAATCGCCGCCATATTCGCCATGCCCCGCAGGACATCGTCCTTCAACCACACGTGGTGATAGAGGGCTGCGCCGATGTGGGCCAGAGCGACGATAAACAGCGTCTTGGCCAGAAACTCATGGACGAGGACGAGCGTTTCCTTCAGTCCCTCGTCGGCGCCAACGAGGTCAGGAAAGCTGAAGAGATTGAACCAGCTCACGGAGTACGCCGATGCAGAAGACATGAGCCAGCCGGAAATCGGCAGCGCGAGCAGTAAGCCATAGAGCAGCCAGTGGGCGCCTTTAGCGGTAAAGGACTGCCAGGGCGCCGTCTGCGCCGGCAGTGGCGGCGGCGCATGGCCGAAGCGCCAACCCAGGCGTACGACGGCGAGGCCCAGGATCGTCATGCCAACGGACTTATGATTGGCGAGAAGCGCAAGCTGCTGCAGGAGTGCGCCGCCTTCGCCTGCCTCATCGGCGAGCTCGGCCAGCACGTACTGCAGAACGATGAGCCCGGCCACGAGCCAGTGCAGCCAGCGGGCTGCCAGGCCGTAGCCGGTCATCATCTGCGTTGCCGTCATCCCAGGTCGATCAGGGCAGGAATCAGCCCTTCGGCATCATCTCCACGGTGATCTCCAGATCCACTTCGTCGCCGACCATGGGGACCGCGTAGCCAAGGCCCCACTGGGAGCGGTTGAGCGTGGCGCTGGCGTTGAAGCCCATGACCGTGGTTTTCAGCATCGGATGCATGCCCGCTTTGTTCAGCGTCGCTTCCAGCGTGACCGGGTGAGTCTGATCTTTGATGGTGAGGTCGCCGGTGATCAGCGCCGTATCCGGGCCGGTCATCTCGATCTTCGTCGAGGCAAAGGTGATCTCCGGGTACATGTCGGTCTGAAAGAAATCCTCACCGTTCAGGTGATCGTCGAAATCGGCGACGCGACTGTCTACGCTGGTCGCATCGACCACCACGTTCAAGGTGCTGTTTTCCGGCGCGGCCGCGTCGAATTCGAGGGTGACATCGAAGTCGTTAAACCCGACATGCGGCGTGGAAAAGCCAAGGTGGGAATAGCTGATGGTGATGTAGGCATGGGTGCTTTCTACAACGTAGGTGCCGGACGGCGCTTCGATATCAGCCGCCGCATTCACGTTGAAGAAAAGGGTGCCGGCCACGAGGGCACTGGCTGCAGTACTACGGATCAAATTCATGAGTCCTCTCTCTATCCTTAAGTTGGGCTCCCCTCGCGAGCTCAACCTTACGCAAAGTCTGCAAAGGGAGAAAGGAGGCGCGCGAGAAAAACACTCACGGGAGCGGGCTGCGCCAGGTTCCCGCCCTAGATCGGTGCGTTCGGTTCAAGTCCAAGGCGAAGGCGCCCGTACTGCTCCGCGACCAGCTCCCGATCGAAAACCGTGTGGCAGGAGGCCGTCTGCAGATCGCGCAGAATGCGCTGCAGTGGATTGTCCAGGAACTGCGCGCTGGCCCCGCCCGCAGCCACAACATCCTGAGCAATCCGCCGCGCTTCCTCGCCGATCCCGGCAATGCGCGTGCGCAGGCGCGCCCGCTCCGGCACCGGGCAGGCTTCGCGTCGTTCGCCCCAGGCGGTGACTTCCGCCGCTGTGGCCTTGAGCGTTGCAGCCAGGTTCTCAACGCGATCGTTCAGTTCACCCACGCGAATGTGGGCCGCGGCCCGTTCACCCTGCTTCGTGCCCGTGCCGTAAACGAATCGTTCTTTGAGGCGTTCCTCAAAGAGTGCGACGGCTTGCCGGGCACCGCCCACGAGGGGCGCCGCGGCCGTGAGCCCAAGCACCGGGAGCATCGGCATCGCGTAAATCGGTGAGTCATGAAGCTTGCTGCCGGGGCTCGTACCATCGGCAAACCAGGCGAGATTCTGGGCCCGGTGCGCGGGCACGAAAACGTCCGTTGCCACGATGTCATTGCTGCCGGTGCCGAGCATGCCGGCCGTGTTCCAGGTGTCGAGCACCTGCACCTCATCACGGGGCGCTAGCGCCATCACGAGCATCGGTTTGCCGTCTTCATTCTGCGTGACGGCCCCAAGCATCACCCAGTCCGCGTGCATCACCCCTGTACCCCACTGCCAGCGGCCGGAAAGCTTGTAGCCGCCAGCCACTGGTACGGCATGGCCGTTCGGGGAAAGCGCTCCCGGGGCAATGATGTAGGGCTGGGCGCCGAAGAGGTCGTCCTGGGCTTCCTTACCGTAGAGGGCGAGCAGCCAGTTGTGCTCCATGCAGAAGGTGGTCACCCAAGCTGTGGACACACAGGCCTCGCCCAGAATAAGCCCGATCTCCATAAAGCCGTCGAGGGAAAACTCGTAACCGCCGTACGCCTTGGGCACAAACCAGTGATACAGGCCCGTGTCCTCAAGCGCGTCCATGACTGCGTCTACAGGCTTGCGGGCCTGCTCAGCCTGTCGGGCATGCTCAGCCACGAACGGCGCCACGGCCCGGACCCGTCCAAGGAGCTCTGCCTCGGAGATAGCCGGTGCCTGCCGCATCCTCCGGCGTGCGTGGGCTGACGCATCCGCAAAGGTTATCTCTGTCGCTTCACTCACCTTTCAATCCCCCGCTCATACTGCCTGCCTCAATCCAGCAGTTTGACCCGAATCAATGAAGGAACCCAGTCCGACTTGAGTCTCCCACCGGCCGATGCGATCTTTCATCGTTTGTTGTAGCCAGGAGAGAGCCAGCCATGTCCGAATCCATTGCAGACCGCGCCAGTATTCTGCCCACAGGACCGCTGCCCGATCCCTGGGCGACGCCGCTGGAGGCGCTCGATGTCAGCGATTCGCGCCTTTATCAGCAGGACGCCTGGCGCCCCTATTTCGAGCGCCTGCGCACCGAAGATCCCGTGCACTACACACCGGAAAGTCCCTTCGGCCCCTACTGGTCCGTAACGCGCCATCAGGACATCGTGCACGTGGAAAGCCACCACGAGGTGTTCTCTTCCTTCCCAACCATTGCCATCGGCAACAGCCCGAACGATCAGTACATCGAGAACTTCATCGCCATGGATCCGCCGAAGCACGAGCAGCAGCGGAAGACCGTACAGGGGGTGGTCGCACCCCGAAATCTCATGCTCCTGGAACCCGTGATCCGCGGCCACGCCGCCGACATCCTCGATGGCCTTCCGACGGACGGCGAAGAGTTCGACTGGGTTGATCGGGTCTCCATTGAACTGACCACGCGCATGCTCGCCACGCTCTTCGACTTTCCTTTTGAAGACCGGCGCAAGCTCACCTACTGGTCGGACATCTCTATCGGCTCGCCGGAAACCACTGGCATGGACGAAGGCTTCAGCGCAGAAGAGGTGCAGGCCGGGCTCCAGGATCTGGCCGGCACCTTCATGGGCCTCTGGGCCGATCGGGCCGCCACCGATCCCGAAGGCAGGAACGATCTCATTACCATGCTCGCCCACGGGGACGAGACCAGAACCATGATCGAGCGACCCATGGAGTTCCTCGGCAACATCATGCTGCTCATCGTCGGTGGCAACGACACGACGCGTAACTCGATTTCCGGTGGTGTACTCGGCCTCAACCAGTTTCCGTCCGAGTACGCGAAACTGCGCAACGATCCGAGCGTCATCCCGAACATGGTTTCCGAGATCATCCGCTGGCAGACCCCGGTCCTGCATATGCGG
>JBCDDI010000391.1:0-4167 GCA_039180365.1 Pseudomonadota bacterium | reverse complement strand
GCGCCAGCTGAGGGCCCTGCGCTGTTGTCACAATCAGTGTTGCCAGCGGATGTGTGTTGATGAGTTCGTAATCCGCCTGCTCGCCAGGCGCTTCGAAGTGTTTCGGCAGATACATGCTTTCCTCAGCTGGAGGCCGGTCGCCCGGTGATCAATAAGCCAAGCACGATGATCCCCAGGCCGAGCCATGAGGTCAGGTGGATGGTTTCGCCGAGCACGGTGCCGATAAGGATCAGGGAGATAAAGGGGGAAAGAAAAATCAGCTGGCTGATCCGACCTGCTTCCGCAGAGCGGCGCAGGGCCTGCTGCCAGAGCAGGAAACTGAAACCCATCTCAATAGCGCCGACCCAGGCGCCATAGGCCAGGTTTTCGAGGCTGGGTTCCGGCAGCCCTGGGCCAAGCAGGCAGAGCAGGGCAAGGACGGGTACCGCAAAGCAGAAACTCGTTGCCATGAGCGCCGTGGGGTCTGCTGTGCTTCTCGCGTTATAAAGCCAGTAGCCGGCCCAGAGCACCGTGGATAACACCGCAAGCGCAAGCCCGAAGCCGTCGAGATCCGGCAGTACATCAAAGCGCCCCTGGGAGAGCAGGACCAGGACGCCGAGATAGCCGATGGCGATGCCACCGAGCGTACGCCCCGTTAACCGTTGCCCCAGTACCGGCACGGCGAGCACCGCCAGGACGATGGCCCAGGTGTAGTTCAGCGGCTGCGCTATCTGCGCGGGCAGGCGGTCATAGGCTTCGAGCAGTACCAGGTAGTAGAGCACGGGATTTACGATGCCAAAGAGGATGCCGTCCTTAAGAACAGGCTCGCGTCTCGGCCAGCCCCTGGGCGCTGCCGCCGCGGCGAAAATGATCGCTGACAGACAGGTGCCGAGAAACAGCAGCTGTACCGGAGCCATGACCGCCAGCCCCAGCTTGAAGCCCGTGGCGACCGTCGACCAGAGCAGCACGGCTCCCAGGCCAAAGAGCAGGGCGTCACGTTCCTTCCCCTGCTGCGGGTGCTGGTGCGGGTGCTGCTGCTCGCGTTCTGCCGATGGTTTTTCGCTCGCGGTTGTCGCTCGCTCGCGCACGGCCCTCAATCCGGATCTGGATTGAGCCACCGTAACGGATTTGGCAGGCTTGGGACATGGAGTCCAAACACCTGGCAACGCTCGGCGTTGACCTCAAAGAAACGATCCGCGCACGCCTTGCCGATTTTGCCGTCGAGCGGGCCACCGTTGACGATGCCCATCATGCGGCGGTCGCCATTACCGTCACGGACGTCGGCCTTGGGGCCGATCTACCGGGCCTGCCCAGCTATGAGGCCTGGCAGGGCCTGCCGGCGCTGATTCTCACCCGTCGCGCCGCTACCCTGCGCAAACACGCCGGCCAGTGGGCATTCCCGGGCGGTCGCCTTGATCCCGGGGAAACGTTTGTGGAAACGGCCCTGCGGGAGATGCGTGAGGAAGTTGCCGTAGACGTTGACGAATCGGCCGTGCTCGGCTGTCTCGATGATTTTGTGACGCGCTCGGGCTTCGTGATGACCCCCGTCATCGTCTGGGGGGGCGCCGGGCTCGAGACCCGGCCCAATCCTGACGAGGTCGCCTCGGTGCATCGGATCCCGCTCACGGAGTTTCTCCGGGAGGACGCGCCCATGCTCAGCACCATGGCAGGTAGCGAGCATCCGGTGCTGCGTATGCCCGTTGGCACGGACCATATTGCAGCGCCCACGGCGGCGCTCATCTATCAGTTCCGCGAGGTATGCCTGCTCGGCCGGGACACCCGGGTCGCGCATTACGAACAGCCCGCCTTCGCCTGGAAATAGCCGCGGCGACATCCGCGTCGGGCCTCCCACCGATCTGCCAGGTCGCCTCAGCCAGCGCCGCATTGACCCGTGGCGGGGCTTTCTCCAAACTCGCTCTTCGCTCGCGAATCGCAGAATTCGGCGCGCCGCACTAGGACACAACCCAACCCCCATTCCTATTCAAGGTTAATCAAGGAGAACGCCAACATGGCCATTCAGGAAGGTGACAAGCTGCCGGAAGCCACGCTCTACGTGATGGAGGACGGCAAACCCACGCCAAAGACCACGGCTGACCTGTTCGGCGGCAAAAAAGTCGTCGTGTTTGCCGTACCGGGTGCGTTCACGCCCACCTGTTCCCAGGCCCATCTGCCGGGCTTCGTGGTCAATGCTGATGCCATCAAGGGTAAGGGCGTCGACAGCATCGTCTGCATCTCCGTAAACGATGCCTTCGTCATGGACAGCTGGGGTCAGGACAAGAACGCGGAAGAGATCATTATGGCCGGTGACGGCAACGGTGACTTCACGAGCGCCATTGGCCTTGAGATGGACGGCAGCGGCTTTGGTCTCGGTACCCGTTCGCAGCGCTATGCCATGATCGTAGATGACGGTGTGGTCGCGAAGCTTTCCGTAGAAGCACCCGGCCAGTTCGAGGTTTCCAAGGCCGAAGCGATCCTGGAAGCCCTCTGATCCGCGCCTGACTCAGTCCCGCCAGAAACCGGGCGGGCAGAGTCTGCCATGCGCTGGTTGACCCGCTTTGCTGATCGAACCCATCCCCTGCTGCTGCCGGGGCTTTGGGTGTTTGCCGCTATTGGCGCGTATTGGCTGTCCTTCTCCCTGGCGCCAGGGGATAGCTGTTGCTGGGCAAATAGAACGTCGATGTGGGGGAGTGCGCTTACCTTCAGCCTCATCAGCGGCTATGTCCTGGCCGCCTTTGTCTACCTTTACCGCAGCCATCGGGACGCCGTTCGGGAGCTGGCACCGCTGGCAAAGAGCGTGCAGGCAGTGAACGACGCGCTCCTCGACGTGCCGTCGAAGGTGGCTCTGGGAGCGACGGCCTTCGGCATTGTCTTCGGTCTCGCCCAGTTTGCTGAAGTATTGCTTGGAGACCGCTACGAACTTGTCCCCCTCCCGGACATCCCGCTTATCGTTGGCAACACGGTGCTCTGGACGGTGGTTGCGCTGCTGACCGTCGGTCGCGTCCACGATGCTCTGGCCATGCGCCGGCTTGGATCAGAGCTGGCGGTGGATCTGTACAACCTTGAGAAACTCCGGCCCGCGGGACGGGCGGCGGTTCGGGATGTGCTGGTCATCATGGGCGCGCTGGCACTCATGCCGCTCCAGTCTCTCGACGCAGAGTTCCGTTGGGTCAACTATCAGACTGGTCTCATCGTCGGGTTCATTTCCGCTTCGCTGGTGTTTTTCCTGCCCCTGACAGGCATTCGCCGGGCGGTTCGAACGGCCAAGGCGGCGCGGATCGAGGAATTGCAGGGTGTGATCGACGAGTTGCCACGGAGTGATCTGGCCACGCTGGAAACGCTGGTGGCGCATCGGGACCGGATCGGCCACCTGCCGACCTGGCCCGTGGACCTGTCGATACTCTCCCGAGTGGGGTTCTACCTCGTGATTCCGCCGCTGGCCTGGGTGGGCGCCGCCCTCGTGGAAACCGTGGTGCAGGGTTACCTGGACTAGCTTTCAGCGGCGGCCTTGATGGGTCGGATCAGGCACTCCTGGGCGGCGGTAACCACCAGTTCACCGGCGCGATTGAAGAACTGACCACGAACGAAACCGCGGGCGCCGCTGGCGTTCGGTGACTCCTTGGCGAAGAGCAGCCATTCGTCGGCGCGAAAAGGCCGATGGAACCACAGGGCGTGATCGACGCTTGCGCCCTGAATCTGCCCGCGCAGCGTGTTCCGGCCATGCGGGAGCATGGACGTGCTCATGAAATCCAGGTCCGACATATACGCAAGCAGGGCGAGATGCACCTCCGGGTCGTCGGGCAGGGGATCCCGGGCCTTCAGCCAGGTGTGTTTCAACGGCGGATGGGGGTCCTTGTCCATCATGGGAATCCGTTCCACCTGGCGCGAGTCGATGGCCTCGAAGCGGAAGGCGAAACGCTTCATCTCCGGAGAGGTTTTCGCGTATTCGAGGAAGGCTTCCCGGTCGCCGCGCAGGGCCTCCGGCGGCGGCACATCGGGCATGGGCAGGGAGTGGCTGATGCCGGGTTCTTCCTTTTGAAACGACAGTGCCATATCAAAAATCGCCCGGCCGTGCTGGATGGCGATCACGCGTCGGGTGGTGAAGCTCCGGCCGTCCCGGATCCGATCCACTTCATAAATGATGGGCACGTTCCAGTCGCCGGGGCGAAGGAAGTAGGAGTGGATTGAGTG
>JBCDDI010000390.1:0-4175 GCA_039180365.1 Pseudomonadota bacterium | reverse complement strand
GACAAAGGTGGCCACCGCGCCAATGGCGCCCCCTGCTCTGGCATAGAGCGCCTCCAGCTCGGCACCGACGTCGAAGTCGTCCTCCGTCACTAGAACGGTGATGGCAAGGTGCTTGGACACGGCCTAGCCCCCGGTCACCGGTGGCAGAAAGGCCACCTCGTCCCCAGGATTGATCTGCAGTTCGCCGCTGATGAGATCCTGATTCACCGCAACGCGTACGTTCTCCGCCCTGAGGGCGTCCAGGGCGTCAGATGAAAGGTGTTCGCCGAGTCGGCTGATAAAGTCCCGGAGGCCAGTGCTCGCCGGCAGCGACACTTCGAGTTCGCCAGTACCGACCTCATCGCGGAGCGATGCAAAGAAAAGCACGCGAACACTCACGATGCTTCCCGGCGCCAATCGCCCGACTTGCCGCCCGTTTTCTCTTCGAGCTGCACGGCTTCGATGACCATGGCCTTGTCCATGGCCTTACACATGTCGTAGACCGTCAGCGCCGTCACGCTGGCCGCTGTCAGGGCCTCCATTTCCACCCCGGTCTTACCGGTGACCGTCACCGCGGTGCGAATTGCGAGGCACGAGGCGTCCGGGGTGCTGAAATCGACCTGTACCTTCGACAGCGCCAGCGGGTGGCACAGGGGAATAAGATCCGCACAGCGCTTGGCCGCCTGAATCCCGGCAACCCGGGCGACAGCGAGGACATCGCCCTTCGGCACGCCGGCCTCGACGATCTCGCGCAGCGTCTCCGGCGCCATGCGCACAGCGGCCGTTGCAACGGCTACTCGACGGGTCTCCGCTTTCGCCGAGACGTCGACCATGTTGGCCTCGCCCTTGTCGTTCAGGTGGCTGAGCGGCCCACCGCTGTCAGCGTCGCTCATTTTCTAATCCGTTGTTCTCATCGCTCTCAGGCGGGGATTATCGACGGGGGCTGACAGGATGGCCAGTCACCCCGCTCTCTTCCAGGCACTGCCCCGAAACCGATGTAAAATAGCGGCATGAGCGTTCCCGCAGACCATCCAGCCGCAAAGCCGCCGGAAGAGACGACCGTTGTTGTCGGCATGTCCGGTGGCGTTGACTCCTCCGTAGCGGCCCTGCGCCTTAAAGAGGCGGGCTATCGGGTGCTGGGACTGTTCATGAAAAACTGGAATGAAGACGACGGCACCGAGTACTGCACAGCGGCCGCCGACCTCCTCGACGCGGACCAGGTCTGCCACCGGCTGGGTATTGAGCTGCACACGGCCAATTTCGCCGCCGAATACTGGGACAACGTGTTCCAGAATTTCCTCGAAGAATACGCCGCCGGGCGAACGCCGAATCCAGACGTGCTCTGCAATCGGGAGATCAAGTTCAAGCAGTTCGTGGACTATGCCGAAAACCTCGGCGCAGACCTGATCGCAACCGGCCACTATGCGCGAACGGACTTCGATCAAGATGGCCGCGTGCTGCTGAAAAAGGGGATCGACGACAACAAGGATCAGACCTACTTTCTGCAGGCCGTGCCACCGGAGAAACTCGCGAGGTGCCTGTTTCCCCTCGGTGCCATGGAGAAATCCGAGGTCCGGGAGATCGCCCGGGAAGCGGGTTTCGTCAACCACCGTAAAAAGGACAGCACCGGTATCTGTTTCATCGGAGAGCGACGCTTCGCCGACTTTCTGTCCCGCTATCTGGCCACAGACCCCGGCCGCATCCGTGATCGCGAAGGCATGAGTCTCGGCGAACATCGAGGCCTCGCGGCCTACACCATCGGTCAGCGCCAGGGCCTTGGGATAGGCGGTCGGGCCGGCCGGCGGGAAGCGCCCTGGTTTGTGCTGGACAAGGATCTCGCGGCGAATGAGCTGGTGGTTACGCAGGATCCCACAGATCTGGAGGGATCCTGGCTCGCCGTAAACAACGTGAACTGGCTCGTCGAGCCCCCTGCCCTGCCGCTCGTTGCCAATGCAAAAATCCGCTATCGGCAGAGCGATCAGGCCTGCCGGATCCATCCACGGGCAGACGGCACCCTGGCAGTGGCCTTTGAAGCCCCACAGCGTGCGATCACTCCGGGTCAGTACGCCTGCTTCTATCAGGGCGACGTCTGCCTGGGCGGCGGTGTCATCGAAGCCCGGGACGGCTGGCAGGTGGCCGCATGAGCTCGCAAGCCATGGACGACCTCACGGACTATCTCTCCCTGAGCCTGGTGGGGGTTGTGCAGGCCGCCGAGCTTGTGCATGCCTGTGCTCACGGTCGACTCCAGGATGAGGCAGCTGCCCGCGCCGTAAAGACCGCGATCACCAGCCACCAGGCAAACGCCCTCAGGGAAGTCTTCCCGGAGGTGACGGCCTTCCGGCGTGCTGTCGGCACCACGGTAACCGCCCTGGAAGGTAATCCGGACAACCCCGACGTGCTCCGCTACGCCCTGCAGCTGATTGAAATTGCCTCGCTGTTGAAACGTTCACCGAACGTCACGGAGCGGCTCCGCCGGGAACTCGACGCCCTGCCGCAGGAACCCACGGACGCCGAGCTGGCACAGGTTTATCAGGCGTCCATCAGCACGCTGGGGAAACGGATCCAGGTCACGGGGAATCCGGAGCTCTTAAAGCAGGAAGAGACGGCTGACGGCATCCGCGCCCTGCTCCTCGGCGGCGTCCGCTTTGCCTGGCTCTGGGATCAGCTCGGCGGTCGCCGCTGGCATCTGGTTCTGAAGCGCAAAGGTCTGCTGCGGTCCCTGAAAGCGCTGCAGACGATTCTGCAATCCACCATTCACTAACTCCCCATTCACTGACAGGAACCCTGAACCCATGACCCTCGACCCGCTTCTCGCCCTCGGGGCCCTCGACGGTCGCTACCGCAGCAAGGTAACGCCGCTGGCTGCAGCCATGAGCGAATTTGGCCTGCTCCATGCCAGGGTGGAGGTGGAATGCCGCTGGTTTGAAGCGCTGGCAGCGGAGCCCGGCGTTGCCGAACTACCAGCGCTCACAGACGCTCAGACGGAAGCGCTCACAGCCGTCTATGAACAGTTTTCCGTAGCGGATGCCGGGAAGATAAAGGCCACCGAGCGGACCACCAATCACGACGTCAAAGCCGTTGAGTACTTTGTCAAAGAAGCGATTGCGGGCATCGACGGCCTGGCCCCACACATCGAATTTGTCCACTTCGCCTGCACCTCGGAAGACATCAACAACCTGTCCCACGGGCTGATGCTGAGCCGGGGTCGGGCCGTGCTCGTCGCCGCCATGAGCCGTCTGCTCGAAGCGGTTGCTTCGCTGGCGAAGGAACAGGCGGACCTGCCCATGTTGTCGCGCACCCATGGTCAGCCGGCATCACCGACGACCCTCGGCAAAGAAATGGCCAACGTCCACGCCCGTCTCGCCCGCCAGCTGAACGCCTTTGAGCGGCTCGAGGTGCTCGGCAAGATGAACGGCGCCGTCGGTAACTACAATGCACACGTCAGTGCCTATCCGGACGTCGACTGGCCTGCAGTCTCAGGAAACTTCATAGCCGGCCTCGGGCTGACCGTGAACCCGTTCACCACACAGATTGAGCCTCACGACTACATTGCCGAGTGGTTCCACAACCTGATGCGCTTCAACCAGGTACTCCTCGACTTTGATCGGGATATCTGGAGCTATATCTCCATCGACTACTTCAAGCAGCGCAAGGTGGAAGGAGAAACCGGCTCGTCGACCATGCCGCACAAAGTAAACCCCATCGACTTCGAGAACTCGGAAGGCAACCTGGGCCTCGCCAACGCGCTCCTCGACCACATGGCGGCGAAGCTACCAGTCTCGCGCTGGCAGCGGGACCTCTCGGACTCTACGGTGCTGCGCAACATGGGCTCCGCCTTCGGCCACTGCCTGGTGGCCTACGAAGCAACCCTGAAGGGCTTGAGCAGACTCGAGGTGAACGAGCCCGTGATCACCGCGGATCTTATGGACCGCTGGGAGGTACTTGCGGAAGCGGTGCAGACGGTCATGCGTCGCTACGGTGGCGAAGAACCCTATGAACAGTTGAAGCGACTGACGCGCGGCGAGCAGATGGATGCAGCACTCTATCAGGAAGTCCTCGCCGGCCTCGATATCCCAGACGCTGCCCGGGCGGAGCTCGAAGCCCTGACCCCGTCCAGCTATCTCGGGCTTGCGCGCGAGCTCACAAGGAAACGCTGAGGTTCCCATGGAAGTGCACGTTGTCCCCGTAGACTGGGT
>JBCDDI010000389.1:0-4184 GCA_039180365.1 Pseudomonadota bacterium | reverse complement strand
GAGAAGCTGTGTATCGGATAGCTTAGACATCGCCTGCAAACGCACTCCTTTAAAGGGACTCGTAGATAGCCCCGATCAGCCGCTCGGGTTCCTGACCGATGCCATAGCCGCTCGAGTAGCGGTTTGGCGTGTAGCCGAAGGAAAGTCGGTTTTCCGGATCCGCAAAGGCACAGAAGCCGCCAGCGCCGGCCGTACCGACATTACCCTCGCGCCCCCAGTCGTTGAAGCGGGTGCTTAAGAGGAGACCAAGCGCCACGCGGAAGTCGTTGCCGAAGAGGTGGTCATCATGGTTCCACTGTTCTTCGGCCATGAGCCGCAGCGTCTCGTCTCCGTAAAGCTGCACGCCGTTAAAGGCCCCACCGGATGCCAGGGGCGCAAACAGTCTGGCCAGTCCGGCTGCGTGGGCAACACCACCGCCGGAAGGAAAGCCGAGTCTGAAGTAGTCGGGCGTAAGCACGAAAGCGGGATCTTCCGGGAAAGGCACAAACTGCGGCAGGGTCTGCTCGTTCATCAAGCCGCCATTCATGAGTTCGTTCGCCGGGTTCGGCAGCTGCGGGACGATGCGTGCGATCTCCTCCTCCGTGCAGCCGAGGAAACAATCGGCGTGCAGCGGCTCTGCAAGTTCCTCCCGAATGAAGCGCTGAATGGGTCGCCCATCGATCCGCCGCACAAGCTCGCCGGTGATGTAGCCGATGGTCACCGAGTGGTAGGACTCCTGGGTACCCGGCGGCCAGTTCGGCGCCTGCGCCGCGATCTTTGCCACGAAACGGTCCCAGTCCAGGATATCGCCGGGTTCAGCGCTATCGATGATGGCCAGAGACGCCTGGTGAGACATCGCCTCACGGACAGAAATAGTGCATTTCCCGTCGGCCGCAAATTCCGGCCAGTAGTCGGCCACGGGAGCATCGTAATCGAGCAGGCCACGCTCTCTGAGGAGGTGCGCGGCGAGTGCCACCACCCCTTTAGTCACGGACATGCAGTTCACCAGGGTCTCTTCCGACCACTCGGTGGTTCCGTCGGGCGCTGTGTATCCGCCCCAGAGATCGGCGACCGTTTGCCCGTCCTGAATCACGCAGACGCGGGCACCGATTTCTCCGGACTCAAGGAAGTTCGCCAGAAAGGCCTGCCGTAACGGCTCGAAGGTGGCATCACAATGGCCATGTATGGGTTTATTCAAAGCCCTCTCCCCTGATGGTCAGCAGCGCCGGCCGCCGGCCGCCGGACGACAGTTAGCTTATCCCTGCCCTTCCCCACAAGAAACCGACTCCCCAGAGCGATTGTCGATCGGTAGTCTCTTTCGCAGTTACACTGTGTGGGCCCGAAAGCGAGATCACCGATGAACCCACCCGAGCTGAGCAGCGAGACCATCTCGGCCTTCCGCGCCAACGGCTTCGCCGCGCTGCCGCGACTGATCGATGATGCCGATCTGGCATTACTCTCGCAGACCTACGATCAGCTGCTTTCCGGTGAGCTGGATACCACCGGCTCCCGAGACGGCTTGCTTGGCGACGTGACACGCCAGCTGGTGGGCCCGGAACACGCCAACGACCTTTTTCGCGACAACGCGGCCCTCGATGCTGGCCGACACATCGCCACGCAGCTCTTCGACTGGCAGCCGACCTTTCTCTACTCACAGCTGCTCTACAAGCCCGCCGGTCACCCCCATGAAACGCCCTGGCACCAGGACGCCGCCTATACACACATGCCATTTACCCGAGCGGGTTCTCCCACACCGCCGGTAACAGCTCAGTTCTGGCTGGCCCTCGATGACGCGGACGAGGAGAACGGCTGCATGCACTTCCATGCGCCGACCGGCGCTGAGGGCCTCCTGCCGCACTATGTCGTCTCCGGCGGCAACGACAATACGGCGCGACTGCTCGGCCTGGTAGATCCCGAGGCACACATCGATCCCGCACAAGTCACCGCCTGCCCCTTAAGTGCCGGCTCCGCCACGGTGCACGTCGGCAGCGCCCTGCACTACACGCCGGCAAATCGCTCCAGCCGCCCGAGGCGCGCGTATATTTTCAACTTCGCAGACCGCGCCTACGTGGAAAAGCACTGACCTTCACCACGGCGAACAAATCGTAGAGGAATTTTATGCCTGCCCAAGATCACCGCCTGACCACACACGAGATGGCACAGTTTGTCGTTAACGGGTTTCTGCGCTTCGATGGCCTGATACCGGAAAGTATCAACGAGCGGATCATCGGGGAGCTTGCCGACCTGTCTAAGGTAAAGATCAGGCAAGGCATTGAATCGATTGGACTGGATGCAAGCGGGTTTCCGGAGCCGCCAGAAGGCGTGCAGCACCCCGAAAGCCTCACACCGCTTTCGGAGTGTTATCCAGCGCCCTCGGTCATCGGAGAGCTGCTCAGGCTCCCGCAGGTTCAAGGCATCGTTAAATCACTGGTGGGTGACGATCCGCTCTTCGACCACGACTTCGTTCACTTCATCCCCGCAGAAAATCCGAAAGGCCAGCACCTGCACGTGGATGCCGTGATCGATAACCGCCACCCGAGCTTTGACATCCAGCTCTTCTACTACCCGACCGCTGTAGCGCCGGGCGCCGGCGGTACGCGCTTCGTACCTGGCACTCACCTCCGCCACACGCGGGCGGAAGGTGTCGCCCGCTATCAGAATTTGCTCGGGGAGCAGCAGTACAGCGGTTCACCGGGCACGCTGCTGGTCTTCCATCAGGCGCTCTGGCACGCCGGCCAGCCAAATCCCAGCAAAGAGCATCGCTGGATGTACAAGATTCGACTGAATCCTCAGGTCCCCCAGGTGCGTCTCTGGAACATGGACGACTTCGATGACATCCACAACGATGCCCGTGACCACACCTTTGCCCACATGCGCAAAGACAGCGTGGCGCAGATGATGCGCAAAATGTTGCCCTGGCAGCAGGGGCATGAAGCGCGCTACGAGCAGATGGAACGGGCCCGCCTCTGGCGCTACCTGAGCGGTGACGAGGCATTCGACGTCGACTACTACCACACTCGCATCGAGGGACGAGCGCGGGCAAACGGGGAAACCGCTTGATGCAGCGCCAGCAGGTTCTCTATCTCTGGCTCGCCGAAGGCGCGCTCGATACGGCCACCATCGGCTGGTCCTTCTACGATGGGGCTGCCGGTGCCGGCCCCGAGCTGCCCTCCGGAGAACCGCCTTACGCCACCGGCGTCGCGGCTCTCGAAGATGGCTGGTTCATGCAGCAATCGCCTTCGCCTTATGTGCTCCATCCCGGCGCGGAGCACGGCACGTCCTACCTGCCGAATGAGTTTGTCTTTGCCAGGACAGTTGAGGTCTAACCAACTCACTGAGGATTCGACGTTCAGTCGAACACATAGGGGCAGCCGGCAAGCTCATTAAAAGCAGGATCCCAGCGACGCACATCCTGCGCCCGCCGCCAGCGGCGATGGAAGAAATACATGAGGCAGGCGCCCTGCTCCCCTTCGATCAGCAGCGTATCGTGCTCGCGTACCTCAGCATAAGCTGGATAGATGTCCGTCCGTCCCCAGAATCGGCCCTGTTCATTGGCTTCTGCATAGCTCAACCAGAAAGACTCGGGGTCCACCCAGGCGCCAGCGCGTTCATCCCACACCTCAGCCAACGAACCGCTTGAGTGGATCTGGCCATCGCTTGGCATCGCGGGTTTTTGGGCACTATCAGCTGCGAACGCGATCGAACTGAGAGAAAGGACTAAAGTGACCAGGATCCCACTGATCCTCCGGGTAAAGCGTTTACCGTTCATAATGCGACCTTCATCGAGCCAGCTTGCTACTGGCTCCTTGTTTGTTCGTTGATCTCTTTTCGAAACAGCATCAGGGGCAGCGCTGACCACAGCACAAGCAGCAGGAAGTAGAGCGACTCCGGTATCACACCAAACAGGTTTGCAGCCAACAGGCCCCCAACCATGAGCGCGTGGGCGAGCAAGGCCCAGACCAGGCTCGCTGCAATCAACCTTCTGGCAGCTGCGTCGTGCCTGAGGATCTCATAGAAGTAGCTGAGGGAAAGGGGTAGAAACAGAATGACAGACGTCAGCAGACCGGGATTGTAGGATTGGGTAAAAAGGCCCGCAACTATGTGCGTCGCGCCGTTGACCAGCGTAATCGCCGCCAGCGCCATGACCGTAAACCGATGCTGCCTGCCGAAAAGAACGGCAATCACCCCGACCAGCCAAACGAGCG
>JBCDDI010000388.1:0-4187 GCA_039180365.1 Pseudomonadota bacterium | reverse complement strand
CAGTGGGGACTGAGTGATACCACTATCCAGTACTTCATATCTCCAAGGTCTGAGGGAAACTGGAAGTGGTATCACTCAGTCCCCACTGACTGCCTGAGGCTGGTGTGGGATCAGGGATAATCGGCGGCTGCTGCACGCCAGGATCCATCCCGACAAACGGGACGATAGCCCGCAGGATCATGTTTGTTTTTGCATTCTCCGGTCGGTCGAGCGCGTAAACGGTTGCAGCTGGAACTTGTAGTTCGTAGAGCCGTCGTCTAAGCCTGAGTTGAAACTGATCGTGTTGTCGGTCGCCAGCATGCGAATGTTCGCCAGTGGATCCTGCAGCGCTCGAGCCATCGCTTCCGCCGCTGAGGCGGAGTCCGCCGCGTTGGCTGCCGCAGAGGCGAACATCAGCAACGCGCTGAGCACTGTTGCTGTTGCTGTTAATGATGCTTTGTTGATGCTGATCATTGCGACCTCTGCGGCTACTGCCCGTGGTCGAGGACCTCTGGGTCGATATAGTTCGGATCCGTGATGCCTTTCTTATCCCGCAATGCCTTCCCCGCCAGAAACGCACGCATCAATCGATCGATCATCAGCGCCGTGTTGTAGTGGCGGTCGTCGAGCAGCGGCGTGTATTCATCGAACTCGATGACGGCAACTTCGTTCTGAATGGCCAGTTCCCGGACCATGCGCATCGCCTCGATGGCGGTGAAGCCACCGGGATCCGGATTCGAGACCCCCGGTGCGTGGGCCGGATCGATCGCGTCTACATCGAAAGAGATGTGCAGGCGTTTCCCTTTCACCTCCTCCAGGATTTTCGCCCAGGTTGCGTCGAAGCCTTTGCGCTCGAACTCCGCCATGTAGTGGTAGCGTTCGCCCACCCGGCGCTGCCAGGCCAGGATCTCCGGACTGCCCTAGTTACCCCGCATGCCCATTGAGTGCATGTCTTCCCCCTTGATCCAGCCATTTTCCCAGGCCCAGCGTCGGGCTCGACCGCCGTGGAGGAAAGTGCCGAGGGAAACGTCGTAGGAGTCCTCATGAGCATCGATGTGGACGGTGGCGTAGTTCTTCGGACCGAACTGCTTAACCATGGCCATGTGTCCGACCGCTTCTGTATCGTGGCTGCCGCCCACCACCACGGCGGTGGCGCCGGCTTCCAGAATTTCGCCCACTACCTTGGCGCCTTCCGCCAGCGACAGGCCCAGCTGGAACATGTTCTGCGATGCATTGCCATAGTCGACGATGGTCAGTTCTTTCATGTAATCGACGGACAGATGTCGGTCGTAGCCTTTGTTGGCGGTATCGATGGTGCGGATGATGCGCAGCTGATTCGCCGCCCAGCCCTGACCGCCGGTCAGGTTGAAGTCGCTCGGCACGCCAACGATAGCCACGTCCACTTCACCGGCGATGAGATCTTCCTTGGTCAGCGCAATCGGCACGCCGAGGTAGGTGGGGAAGGCCCACTTGGAAAACTGAAACTCGTAGCGCTGGATGTCGATGGGTCCCGGCGGCCGTTCCTCTCCTGAGCGGTCTTTACGCTGGAAGAAGGAATCGTAGTCGTCATCCAGGACGATCACATTCGGCCGCTCCGGATCCCGCCAGCTCTGCATGGAGGCAGGCAATCCATCGATCATGGCGTCGTCGGCGAAGTCCGGGGATGGCGGGTCTTCAGCGCCAGTCAGGTGTGCCGAGCTGAGAATCAGTGACAGACCCAGGAGCGCCTGTAGTGAGCGGAGCAACGGACTCTTATTCATAGCTACCCATCCATGGTGAAGGCGTTTGGCCGCGCTGCTCTGGCGTCCTCGACGACCTTGGCCGCAGCGCGATGAACCTGAGGCGGCAATCTACCAGCCCTCCGAGGCCGTAGGTATGGCAGTTAGTGCAAGACTGTGCAGGACAGGCTCGGCCGCCTTCACAGTCCGCGACCGCCGCCCCGCGTATACTTCGCGCCATGAAGCTAGACGACATCCAGAAGGCCGCCGAACGTATCGCCGGCCAGGTCGTGCGCACGCCCCTGACCCGGTCCGAGACGCTGTCCCGGCTGACCGGCGTCGATCTATGGCTGAAGTTCGAGAATCAGCAGTTTACGGCGTCCTTTAAGGAGCGGGGCGCGCTGAACTGTCTGGCCCAGCTCTCCGATGAGGAACGGCGTCGCGGCGTCATCGCCATGTCTGCCGGTAACCATGCACAGGCGCTCGCCTACCACGGGCAACGCCTTGGCGTTCCAACCTGCATTGTCATGCCGCGCTCCACGCCCAATGCGAAAGTGGAACAGACGCGGGTCTTTGGCGCGGAGATCCACCTGGAAGGTGCCGTCTTTGACGAAACGTTGGCCTATACGGAGCGGCTGGCGATGAGCCGGAATCTGACGCTGATCCATCCCTATGACGATCCCCGGGTTATGGTCGGTCAGGGCACTGTGGGTCTGGAGATGCTCGAGCAGCAGCCCGATCTCGAGACGGTCGTGGTCCCCGTCGGCGGCGGTGGTCTCATGAGCGGCATCGCCACCGCTATAAAGTCCCTGCGTCAGGACGTGCGTCTCGTCGGCGTACAGGTTGAGCGCTTTGATGCGGCCGTGGCCGCCTATCATGAGAAGTCAGCAGCTGCTAAAGGGGCCGGCACGGTGGCGGAAGGGATTGCCGTGAAGTCACCTGGGAGCAACACCCTGCCACTCATGCGGCGCTATGTGGACGACATGGTCACGGTGAGCGAGGACGAGGTGGAACAGGCGCTGTTCCGGCTCATCGAGATTGAGAAAACGGTTGTCGAAGGCGCCGGCGCGGTGGGTCTTGCGGCGGTGATGGCGACGCCCGAACAGTTCGCCGGACAGAAGACGGCGCTCGTGCTTTCCGGCGGCAACGTCGACATGATGATTCTCGCTTCGATCCTGCAGCGTGGCATGGTCCGCAGCGGGCGACTCGTGCGCCTGCAGGTGGAAATACCCGATGTACCCGGCGCCCTCGGCGAACTTACCCGGCTCCTCGGGGAGTTCGACAGCAACATTATCGACATCGTCCAGGAGCGCACCTTCGGTGGCTCGTCCGTGCGCGCGACCCTGGTCGAGCTGTCCCTGCAGATGCGGGGTGAGGAGCAGATCGACCAGGTGGTGGCAGGCCTCGAGAGCCGCGGCTATGAGGTCGCGCTGATCTGAGCCCGGGCACCACGGAGCGGATCCAGCCGCTCTGCCTCTGGCAGCGGTAACACGTCCGCAGACAGATCATGGTCCTCGGCCGCGCTTTGCGCCGCTGCATGCTTTCGCTTCAGACGCATGTACAGGGCCGGTACCGTATAGAGCGCGATGATCGCGGATCCGGCAACACCTCCCGCAATGGCTGTCGCCAGCGGCGGCCAGAAGGTGCCGCCGAAGATGATGAGCGGAACGAAACCCCCGATAGTTGTGACCGTCGTGGAGATGATGTGCCTTGAGGCATCTACCACCACGTCCGTTGCCGCATCCTTGTCTCCAGCTGCGGCGGCCGGGTTCGCCTTCAGCGCTGAGATAACGATGATGGCGCCGTTGATGGCAAGGCCAACCATACCCAGGGCGCCGATCAACGCCTGGAAGCCAAAGGGCCAGCTGAACAGCCGCACACCGAAGAGGGCGAGGCCGAAGCTGAGGATCGCCACAAGCCCGATGATGCCGGCCTGGCGGAAAGAGTTGAGGGACAGGATCACCACGGCTGCCATGGCCGCGACAAAAATCACAAAGACGGACAGCAGGTTGCCGATGGACTGAGAGCGCTCCTCTTCTTCGCCGCCAATATCGAGGCGAACGCCTGCGGGCAGCGTCAGCGCCGCCGCTTCCAGGCGCGAACGGAACTCGGCCATGGCACCGGCTGGCAACACAAAAGGCTCCAGGTAGGCTTTCACCACGCTCACGCGCTGACCCTGGTAACGCTGAATGCCAGAGACGGAGGGTTCAAGCGACCAGCTGCCCAGCTGTTCCAAAGGGATGACGCCGCCGTCCCGGCCCGGGAGCGGCAGGGCCTGCAACTCGTGGACTTCATCGCGATGCGTGTTTGGCGAGCGAACGCGCACGGCGAGCTCCGTATTCCCTTCCTGCACGCTGCCCGCATAGGCGCCGATGAGTGCGTCGTTCAAGCGACCGGGCAGGTCGCCGGTGGTCATGCCAGCGGCGGCCGCGGCGTTTTCTTCCGGATGAAAGACCAGCTTCGGTGTCGAGGCTGAGATCGTCGCGTTTG
>JBCDDI010000387.1:0-4192 GCA_039180365.1 Pseudomonadota bacterium | reverse complement strand
TGTCCCGAGAACTCAAGTTACCGCTCCACCTTGTGCGCAAAGCCGGTAAGCTGCCGCGCGACACCATCGCGGAACGCTATTCACTGGAATACGGCGACGACGAGCTCGAACTGCACAGCGATGTGATTCTACCGGGCGTGCGCTACGCCATCATTGACGATCTCATCGCCACCGGTGGCACGGTCGAGGCGACAGTTCGCCTGGTGCAGAGGGCAGGTGGGCAGGTCGCGTGCTGCGCGTTTCTGATCGAACTCCTGGCTCTTGAAGGGCGGTTTCGATTGCCTGATGTCGCCGTTGAGAGCGTGCTCCAGTATTGAGGCGGCATTTGAGGCGGCAAAGGCTGAGGTGGCGGGGGAGGGACGTAGCAACGGTGAAGAGCGACCGGTTACTGCTGAATCTGATAACCGCCATAGTACTGCTACCTCTTGCGTCGGCGCACGGTGAATCGGAGAGCTTCGAGGATTTCGTGCGTGCGCGCATGGAAGTGCACGCTGTCGTGGGTGTGTCCATCGCGTTGGTGGCGGACGGTGAAATTCGGACGCTCCCCCTCGGGCGGGAACGCGCTGGGGGTCCGGAAGTAAGCGCTGATTCACTCTTCCAGGTGGGCTCTGTCTCCAAACCCGTGGCGGCCTGGGTGGTGATGACGCTTGTGGAAGACGGCCGACTTGAGCTCGACGCGCCGGTTTCCAATTACCTGAGCCGGTGGCAACTACCTGCATCAGACTTTGCTGGGGAAGGCGTTACCGTCCGACGACTGCTCTCGCACACCGCGGGACTGTCGCTTCATGGCTATCCGGGTTTCCCGGAAGGTGAGGAAATCCCGAGTCTCGAGGCTTCCCTCTCTGGCGCGACGGGTGGCTCCGGGTCCGTTTACCTGTTTCAGGAGCCGGGTGCTGCTTTCAGTTATTCCGGCGGCGGCTATACGCTGCTGCAGCTGCTGGTTGAGGAGGTCACCGGCCAGAGCTTCGCCGACTACGCCCGCCAAGCCTTGTTTGCGCCGCTTTCCATGGAGAGTAGCGACTATCTGCCCGATGCCGCTTTGCGCCAGCGCCTGGTAACCCCGCATGGGCGTCGGGCAGATCCAATTGTCCAGCACGACTTCCGTGCTCAGGCTGCGGCCTCGCTACACTCGACCGCTGAGGATCTGGCGCGCTTCGTGCTCGCGAATCTCGGCGCCAATTCGGTCCTTGCGGATGAAACGGTCGCACTCATGCATCGTGGCGTAGCACCGGCCGGTGCAGATGAGATTGGCCTGGGCTTTGTTCTGAAGCGCGACGGCCGAATCGTTGGGCACAGTGGCAGCAATCGAGGCTGGAAAGCCAACCTGCAGTTTGCGCCAGCCGAGGGCCGGGGAATCGTCATTCTTACCAATGCAGAGAGCGGCGGCGCCTTCGCCTATGAAGTTCTGTGTCGTTGGGATGAACTGCTGGGCCCGGCAGCGCTGCGGGAGGACTGCGCGGCCTACTATGACGGTGTGGCTACTTCGCAGCGGCAGATCAGCGCTGTCGCTCTGCTGCTTCTGTTCGTGAGCGCTGCCCTATTGATACGCGTGTTGCTTCAACGAAGCCGCGGAAAGACTCAGTTCGCCTGGCCCGCGTCCCCCTGGCGCCGGGCGAGCCTCACACTTGTGCTCCTCGCCCTGGGTATCTGGGGGCTCGCTCTCTATACGCCAATCGGGGGCTACCTTGTTGCCGGCGCCTGGCCGTATTTTCCGACCATCGATTACCTGCCGCGCGGATTCAGATGGTTATCCGCCGCCGCTATCGGGCTCCTTGTGACCCTCGCAGTTAGCTGCTGCGTTGGTCGTAGAGCTTGAGGCCAGGCGCCGGTTCCGCGAGCTTTCCGTAGGGCCGCATCGACACTTTGTCGCCGCACATTCAGGCGCGGATGACGCGACCTGGCCTCGCACCTGTGTCCGCATCGTTGGCTCGGGTCTTCACTCCGTTAACAAAGGTGGCCACGTAGCCCTGTGCCGATTGCAGGATCCGCGAGCCGCCGGCCGGTAGGTCGTGGTGTACGGCCAGACGGCCAAGGCCGAGGCGGTCCAGGTCGAAGAGGTTGAGATCCGCCCGCTTGCCGACCGTGATACTGCCGCGGTCCGGGAGTCCGAAGAGATCTGCGTTGCGCAGAGTCTGCTTGTGCACCATGAGTTCAATGGGCATGCGCGGTCCTCTGGTCCGGTCGCGCACCCAGTGCGCGATCTGGTAGGTCGGATTCACGGCGTCGAAGATCAGATTCACGTGCGCACCGGCATCAGAGAGGCCGATGGTTGTGTCCGGGTGCTGAATCATCTCCTCCATGACGCTGAAGCTGCCATCAACGAAGTTGGCGCCAAGGAGAATGGCGAAGTTCTCGCCGTTACCCGCGGTCAGGTAGTCATACATGTACTCGGGGACGGTCTGACCGGCGGCTGCGGCAAGGCTGCCGATATTGCCGTCGGGCTCCGGCTCGTAGTTGATGGGCAGCTCAATCGGGAACATACCGGGGGCCGCCATGGCCAGGAGCCCGAAGACGTTCGCCATCACGCCGGGCTTCTCCGGTGGGACGTCCTGGTCAGCAAGAATCGCCGCGCGCACCTCCGGTTTGCGCATCTCCACCAGCCGTTCAGCCAGCGGCAGATGAGCGATCTTCAGATAGGTCTCGCGCTGCTGGAACATGTGATAGGCATCGAGGCTTGTGACGAAGCCGATGGGGCGGGTGGTGATCTGCGGGCGCACCATAAGCCCTTCTTCATTGGCGGCATGGACAATCTCCAGACAGTTCCGCCACTGATCCGGCCGGGCGCCGTTCTGCACCAGCGTGAAGGTGCAGTTCCGGCCTGAAGCCCGGGCAACTTCAACAAAGAGCTCAACTTCCTGTTCCGTCGTCCAGCGTTCCGGTCCAGCCATGTCGCCAACCACGCCGGCCGGCACCGCCTGAAACACTCCTTTGCCGGCGTTCTTCATGGCCTCACCAATGGCCAGCAGTTCGGCCTTTTCGGCGAAGGTGCCGGGAATGGGTTCTCCGGCCACGGAACGATGGCCGATGGTTCTGGAGGTTGAGAAACCGAGGGCACCGGCAGTGAGACCTTCCGCCACGAGGCGGCCCATGGTGGCGAGATCCTCGGCCGTCGCATCTTCGTGCGTCAGCGCCCGTTCTCCCATGACGTAGTTGCGCAGCGCCGAGTGCGGGATCTGCGTGCCAACGTCGAGGGCGAACTCGCGGGTGCCGAGGTAGTCAATGTACTCCGGGAAGGTCTCCCAACGGCCCCATTCAATGCCTTCGTAAAGGGCAGTGCCGGGGATGTCTTCAACCCCTTCCATGAGATCGATCATGCGCTGCTCGCCACCGGGCGGGCAGGGCGCGAAGCCAACGCCGCAGTTACCCATAACAATGCTGGTCACGCCGTGGCTGAAAGAGGGATCGATGCGATCGTCCCAGCTCACCTGGCCGTCGTAGTGGGTGTGTACGTCGACCCAACCCGGGGCAAGGCAGGCGCCGTCTGCGTCCAGCGTTTCTTTCGCAGCCCCTTCGACGTCACCCACCGCGGCGATGCGTCCGCCTTCGATGGCCACATTGCCGTTGAAGGGCTCAGCACCAGTGCCGTCGACAATCCTGGCGCCTTTGATTAAGTAGTCGTACATGCCCTAGTCCTCCTGTGCGTACTGCAGGTAAGCGCTGGCCGTTGCCTGCGCCATTTTGTCCCCGTCGAAGGGAATTGACATCTCCGGCGTGAATTCCAGCACGACGCGCTCCGGCGTGTCGAGAAACTGCACAAATTTGTCCGGATCCAGATTCTTCGTAAAGGCGTTGCCGTCATCGTCTCGAGCCGCCATGCCCGCGGCGAGGAGCCCATAGAACCAGTGTTTCGTTTCCGGCTCTTCGTGGATCACGGTGTGTCCCTTGTAGGTGACGGTTTTGCCGCCGCCCATGGGTGTGCCTTTGCTCGAGATGACGATGGATGAGCGTCCATCCCGGGCAATGGCCTTGATGCGCACCCGCTCCCGGGTTGCCGTCATCCAGATTTTGCCCTTTACCGGCACGTAGGCGGTGATGACGCCAATGGGATGACCAGACTTATTGGCCCAGACGAACACACACTCGCCGGCCGTGGCGACCAGCTCGCGCTCCTTGTCCGGATCGAGCCGATACTGTTTGACGTCGTCGTAGTTGGTGACCCCTTCAGCCATTTTGCTGCTCTCCCTCAAAATCC
>JBCDDI010000386.1:0-4221 GCA_039180365.1 Pseudomonadota bacterium | reverse complement strand
TTGCGCGGCCAGCTCCGCCATGCTCGGCTGGTCATAGCGAACTTCCGCCATGGGGTAGACCCACTCCCACTGAGGCGGCCGGGCCTCCGCCCCCACCACCTTCGGCCCCGTGTACTCGCGGCTGGCAATCTCAACAAGCTTCGCCTTCACCGCCGGATCGGCGAGCTTCGCTTTCTGCTCCTCGATGGGCAGGGCCCGGATCTCGGACCAGTACTCCCACTTATCGAAGGGCGTATGCGCCTTGAAGGACAGCAGCACATTGAGGGCGCGGCTGTGGGTCTGGGCAAACATGCGCCCGCCCGCCGCGGCTGTCTCGTCGAGGAGTTCGAAGTACGGCCGCCAGAGCTCCGGCGCCACGCGCACGCTGAACATGCCCCAGGTCTGCGGCACCCCGGACTCAACCGCGAGGTCGCGCAAGCGCTCGTGATACTCGCGAATCCGCTCCGGATCCCGCCCCGGCGCTTCCCCGGCTATCTCAAAGATGCCCTTCCCGGTCTCTCCCATGGCGTTGACGATGGCGCGCACCTCATCCCAGTTGGCGATGCGGCTCGCCACCGGTCGGTCATCGGCGGTGATGTGATTGAAGGTCCGCGAAGTGGAAAAACCGACGGCACCTTTGCCTACCGCTTCCACCACCTGGCGGCACATTTCCTTCAGGTCCTCTTCGCTGGCCTGCTCGGAAAAGGCGCGCTCACCCATTACGTAGGTTCTTAAGGCCGAGTGGCCGATGTAGCCCGCGTAATTGATGCCCTTCGGCAGGCCATCGATGACGTCGAGAAACTGCGGGAAGGTCTCCCACTGCCAGTCGATGCCCGTGAGCATGGCGTCCCGGGACAGATCTTCGGCCCGTTCGAGATTCCGGAACACAAAGTCGGCCTGATCGGCGGGACAAGGCGCCAGGGTGAAACCGCAGTTCCCCATTACGGCCGTGGTCACGCCGTGGTAGCAGGAACAGGATCCAATCGGATCCCAGAAGATCTGGGCGTCCATGTGCGTATGGCCATCCACAAAACCCGGCGTCACAACGTGCCCTTCCGCGTCGAGGGTCTGTCGGGCTTGTTCATTGATGCGGCCGATTCGAGCGATGCGCCCACCGCTCACAGCCACGTCGGCCCGGTAGCGCGCACCGCCGGAGCCATCCACCACCACGCCGTTTTTAATCAGCAGATCGTACATGTGCCTTCCTCCAATCCCGACAGTCAGTCTAGCACTCCGGCTTCTGACCTGTGGTCGGCACGAAAGCATTCCGAGACCGGTCTTTGACCACCTCGCCGGCCCGGAATACCTGCCCGTTCATGCAGATATAGACCCCGCCTGCAAGGGACTGAACGGCGCCAAAGGCCATGCCGACGTTAAAAACCGCGTCGCTTTCCGCGAAGCGCGCCGGTGCCAGCGCACCCGTGAGCACGATGGTCCTGCCCTCGAGACCGCCCAGCACGGCGGCCGTAGCGGTCATGGTGTCCGTGCCGTGAGTGACAACCACCCGGGTCTCAGGCCGCCCGGCAATGGTTTCCGCAATGAGTGTACGGTCCGCGTCTGTGATCTCGAGGCTGTCCTTGCGCATGAGCGAGACGATCTCGAAGGGCTGCCGTACGTGGGCCTGCTCGAGGAGCCGGCCGACCACGGAATCACCCACCTCAAACTCGCTTTTCGCGTCGAAATACACCTTGTCGATGGTGCCGCCGGTCGTAACGATGAGAACGGAATCGCTCACAGCTGCTCCGTTTCCGAAAAGCGCGATGATCCGGTACCGTATGCGCACCCGCAAGCGCACCAATTATCGTGTTTCTGAATTTTCCGCCCCTGGCCATTGCGCCATCAGCAAAACACCGGAAGGACCCGGTTTCCGCAGGATGATCGATCCAGACTGGCGCGTGCACCCGGGACAGGGCCCCTATCTGCTCCTCGTTCACGGTTTTCTTTCGAGCCGGGCTCAGTGGTTGCTGAATCTCGAGGCGCTTGGCGAGCGGTGTCAGCCGGTGACCGTTGAACTTTTCGGGCACGGCGACTCCCCGACACCGGACGATCCGGCCTGCTATCACCCCGACTACTACGTGGCCGCCTTCGAGCGGATCCGTCAGGCCCTCGGCGCCGAAAGCTGGTTCGTGCTCGGTTACTCTCTCGGTGCCGGTTTAACGCTGCGTTATGCCTTTGCGCATCCGGAACGCATTCAGGGCCACCTGTTTACGAATTCAACGTCCGGACTTGCCGATGCCGACCGCCGGGCGGAGTTCAGAGCCAGCGCACCAGAAGCCGCTGAGCGCATCAGAACCGGCGGCCACGCCGCCATGGAGCGGATTCCCGTGCACCCGCGCCACGGCCGCAAACTGCCGGCCGTGGTTTACGAGGCGCTACTCGCGGACGCCACCCGGCACAATCCGGCCGGGGTTGCGAACACCATTGGTATCACCAATCCGGCCGTCTGCGTTCGCGACCGACTCGGCGAGAATACCCGGCCCGCCTGCCTGCTCTGGGGCGAGAAGGAACGTCGCTTCCGACCGCTGGCAGCCTACGCCCGGGAAACCATGCCGGCGCTGACGGTGGTGGAACTCGACGCCGGCCACGGCATGAATATGGAGCAGCCCGACGCTTTCAACGCCGCCGTGCTGCACTTTCTGGAGCAGACCGCGTGAGCACCCGGATTGAGGAAGGCAGCGAACAGACTGCCGACGATCGGCACATTATCGACGTCCTCATTGAGGAACGAGCCGCCAATCTCATGGCCCGGCCGATGCTCTGGCGGTTACTGAAGCCGACGCTGCTGCCCTTTCTCGGCTATCACGAGGCTGTAACCGCTGTGAACGATGCGGCCAGCATGAGCGGCCTCGAGATCTTTCACTATGTGTCCGACCGGCTGCGTATGAACGTGATCACGGAAGGCCTCGAACACGTCCCTGAGCAGGGCGGGGCTATCATCATGCCCAATCATCCCGCCGGTATTGCCGACGGGATCGCCGTCTTCGACGCGCTGAAACACAAGCGGGACGACATCATTCTCTTCGCCAACCGGGACGCCATCCGGGCGGCGCCGGGGCTCGCCGACCTGATTATCCCCGTGGAGTGGGTCGACGAGAAACGGACTCACGAGCGACGCAAGGAGACCGTGAAGAGCATGGTCCGGGCCTTCCGCGACGAACGCCTGGTCGTGATTTTTCCCTCAGGGCGGCTTGCCCAGCCCACTCTCGGCGGCCTCGTAGAACGACCCTGGCAGCCAACGGCTATGAACCTGGCTCTGAAGTACGAGAAGCCGGTGATTCCTATGCACGTCGGCGGCCACAACTCCTGGGTGTACTACCTCTTCTACTTTCTCCACGAAGAACTCAGGGACATGACCCTGTTCCGCGAACTCTTCAACAAGACCGAGCAGACCTATCGCATCACCCTGGCGGAGCCGTTCATGGCGCGTGCCGCGCTGGAGCATCACAAAGGCGATCAGGACGCCATGACCCAGGCCTTAAGGGGTTTTGTGGCCGAGGGTATGCCCGCTGGTAAACGCCGCTTTGAGTTGGATCAGACCGGACCTTCAGACCGATAGCAGTTGTAGCAGTTATGGAACCGGCAGATAGGGATAAACGTCCGCCTCCGGGTCGCCGCAGCTTTTCTGGACCCGGAGCGCCTGCGAAGAACGCTTCAGGGTCACACTGAGACGCTCCTCCGCGTCAGCAAACTGCACCGCGCCGCCATCGTCATCCGCATCCACATGCAGGAGTCGCAGGTTCTGTCTGGCAAGGGCCGCCTCTGCTGCCTGCACGAGCTTGGAGTAGCGGCTTCGACCGCGCAGGAACGGAAAAGCCACCCGGCCGGCTTCCGTATCGGCCAGGAACTCACCGAGCGCCTCAGGCGTCACGCGACCGTAGACGCAGCCGTCACCAAGGGTCAGCACATTCGGCGCAAAGCGATGCCCACCAAGGTGGGTGACCTGCCAAACCCGCTCACCCACGACGGCTTTCAGTTCGTTGTAGACGGGTAGCCCAAAGCGGGCGCAGCACAGATCGCGCTGGCCGTTCGTACAGACCAGGTAGACCGGGTCTTCGAGGCGCTCACCGGCGCTTTCAAGCTCAGCATCTGCGACCAGTGCCGGCAGGTTCAGCGTCGAGAGAAAGTCGTAGCCGGCGCCGGAGAAGCGATAGCAGTGGCCGTCGTAAGCCACCAGCAGACTGACGTCATCTCGATCAAGCTCCGGTCGGCGCACAAACTGAGGCCGCGCCTTCAGCCCGGCGG
>JBCDDI010000385.1:0-4222 GCA_039180365.1 Pseudomonadota bacterium | reverse complement strand
CCTCGCTTTTCAGGTGATAGTTCCGGTTCAGGAGGAAAGGGCCGTTCGTGTAGCCGATCTCGATCGCGCCGAAGAGCCCGACGGAGCCTTCAATGTAAGGCTCGAGGGTTTTGATCGGATAACCCCAGAGATACTGGATGATGGTGCAGGGCGCGGCGACCACTTCACCCCAGGGGGAGGCTTCCCGATACCAGGGCAGCGGGTCACTGATGAGGCCCTGATCGTAGCGCTCGAACTGTTTGTCCGGCGTTGCCAGCACATCGTATTCGCCGAGCGACATGCCGGGTTGCACCCGGCTGAGGATTTTCAGTTCTGTCGGATCGCAGGGGCGCAGGTCTTTCCGGCGCAGCTCCGAGTTGCTGTGATCGCCAACGGCCGCGGTGCCGGTTGAGACCAGCATGCCGTCGGCCCTTTCCATCCAGACCCTAGTTTGCGTGGCGCCGTCCGCCAGAGGCTCGGCAAAGACCTGCACCTCTTCCCGGTCGACGGTGGCGTTTTTAAAGCTCAAGGACAGGTTGCCGCTCTCGAACCAGCGCTCGCCAAAGATCTCTACAAGTACCGGCGGGAACTGATTCATGTGCACGTCGCCCGCCACGGTGCCGCCGCGAAAGCCCAGCTCCTCAGCGGTTTCGTCGTCATGGATGCTGCCGGCGCCAGCGTCGGCGGACCAGTTTCGAGCGGCCCAGAGCGGCCCGGTGATTGGATCTGTCATGGTGTCTTCTCTCTCCCCGTTGTCTTCCCTGTAGCTTGCCCGACTGCGGCCGTGCCGTAGCGTCGTTCAAGCTCGTTCATAGCGCCGACGATCATGGCGCCCCAGATTTCGTCCAGTTTCGCCGCTTCCGTTGCCGTTGATTCGCGTTCCGGTTCGAAGCGGAGGGCCAGCCGAGTGGCCGCCTCCGCCAGGGGTCGGGGGATCTGGTAGTGATTGGTGATCTCCCGGGTCAGAAAGCGCACCACACCGCGACGGTTTTTCTTCTCCGCCTCGGCGAGTCTGTCCTTGAGCGTCGGCTCCGCGGCCAGCCGCTCTACGAGCCGCTGCCGTTCGTTCTGGGCCTGGCGGCTGATGCGGGCCGTTGCACGAACCATGTCTTCGAAGCTGTGCGGCGTGCGGAGTGCGGCGAAGTGCTGCTCGTTCAGGAGCTTGGTTTCCCGGGCGTATACCGCTTCAAGCAGTTCCGTGAGATTCGTGAAGTAGGCATAAATGAGCGATTTGCTCACCGCGGCCGCGGCCGCGACGTCCGCCATGGTCAGCCGGGCAAGGCCTTCGCGGAGCACCAGGGCCGCCGTAGCGTCGAGAATCTGCTCACGTCGCGCTTCCGGATCAAGGCGCGTCCGCTTACGTTGTGTGTTAGCCATTAATCGGGCAGTCCAAGCACGCGCTTGGCGATGATGTTCAGCTGGATTTCATTCGACCCGCCGGCAATAGAGATCGACTTTGCCTCAAGCCAGAGGCGGGTCATCGCGAGCTCTTCCTCACTGTAGTTATTGCCGCTCCAGCCGAGGGCCTGACTGCCTCGGAGCCGCAGCTGCAGCTCGAGCTGCGCTTTGACGTACTCGGCTTCCACATACTTGAAGATCGACGTTGTGGCGCCCGGTGTATCGGCTTCCGCTTCTTCCACAGCGCGCTGCTGGGTCAGCAGGAAGGCGCGCTTGGTCAACTCGTTGGTGATCAGTTCCTCGCGGATCGCTGGATCTTCGATGCAGTCACCAGCACCGTAATGTTTGGCAAGTTCCGGCAGCGCCAGGGCCGGTTGGATCCGCTCCAGAGGGCCTGCGGTATCTGCGCTGGCCAGGGCGGCCAGGCCCGAGCGTTCGTGTTGCAGCAGGCGTTTGGCGACGGTCCAGCCTTTGTTCTCCTCATGCACAAGATCCGCCTTCGGCACGCGCACATCGTCAAAAAAGGTCTGGCAGAAAGGCGACTTCCCGTTGATGAGTTCGATGGGCTTGATGATCACACCCGGATCGTCCATGGAGAAGAGCAGGAAACTGATGCCCTGGTGTTTCGGGGCGCTGGGGTCCGTGCGGACCAGGCAGAAAATCCAATCGGCGTGCTGGGCGCCGGAGGTCCAGATCTTGCTGCCGTTGACCAGGTAAAAATCTCCCTTGTCTTCGGCCCGGGTTTTCAGGCTTGCCAGGTCGGAGCCGGCGCCGGGTTCGCTGTAGCCCTGGCACCAGGCAACTTCTCCGCGGGCGATCTTCGGCAGGTGGCGGAGCTTCTGTTCCTCGCTGCCATATTCAAGGAGCGTCGGGCCGATCATGGTGACGCCCATACCGCCAAGGGGTGGGCGGGCGTTGATGCGCTGGAGCTCTTCCAGCAGCACCAGGAAGCTGTCCTTGTCGAGGCCGCCGCCGCCGTACTCCACCGGCCAGGTAGGCACCGTCCAGCCACGTTCGGCCATGCGCTCGAGCCAGAGATAAGCCTCAGGATTGCCGCCGCGGCGCTTGCTGCCGCCGTTGACCTCTTCCCCGGAGACCATGCGGGTGCGCATGGAAGGCGGACAGTTGCTCTCCAGCCAGTCTCTGGTTTCTGCCCGGAAGGTTTCCAGGTCCGCCATTACATCCACACATCCACCCCTTATTGACGAAATAGTCAATAAGCGTAGCGACTGCGGATCCTTTGTGCAACTGGCGCCAGCGTCGACTCAGCTTCAGCAGCCGATGGCTCCAGCCTGCACAGGCTCGTGGAATTGTGGCTGCCGCGGTCGGGCAGATGATCAGGAACGACGAAAGAGGATCGAGAAGTTGTTGGCCGGCATAGGCAGGACGTTGCTGAGCTGCAGGCCCTGCTCCTCAGCCACCGCAATAACGGTTTCCCGATCACGCAGACCCCAGGTTGGATCGAGCTGCTTTAAGGATCCATCGAAGGTGGCATTGCTCTCAGAGGTGAAGGCGCCATCAACTTTGAAGGGCCCGTAGAGGTGCAGGACACCACCGGGAACGAGGCAGTTGGCGCTGCCCTCCATGAGGGCCGGAAGCGTTTCCGGGGCGGAGATATGCAGCATGTTGGCTGCGATGACGGCGTCCACCTCGAGGGCAGGCCAGGGGGCGAGGACGTCCAGGTCGAGCGGTGAGCGAACGTTTGTCAGGCCCTGCTTCGCCGTCAGGGCGCTGATGGAACGACGGGCATCCTCTGCCGGATCCGATGGCTGCCAGAGCAGATCCGGTAAGGCGGCCGCAAAGTGGCAAACATGTTGGCCACTGCCGCTGGCGATCTCGAGGACGGTGCCGCGGGTCGGAAAGGCTTCCTGGAGCACGCCGAGGATGTGTTTCCAGTTCCGCTCGGCGGCGGGGGAAAAGCGAATGTCGCTGCTATCAGCCATGGGGCCAGGATCGATCGGGGTAGGGGAGGTCGCCCGCGTGCTGCGGGCGACCTGTTCGCAGCTACGAGCTCAGGAGAAACCGCGCAGCGGGTTGATGGGCGGCCACTCGTCTTTGGAGGCGAGGATTTTTTCGCCGATCTCCTCCACGTCCCAGGGCCCCTCGGACACGTCTCGGGTGGCGATGGGGGTGGTCTGCCAGGAAAGCAGCTGGACGTTGTTGCCGGCGATGAGCCACTGGCGACCGGAGATTTCCTTGGCGTCGTCGCTGCACAGCCAGACGATGGCGGGCGACACACACTCCGGCGGGAACTGGTCCTGAACGCCTTCCGGCAGGATGTCCTCGGTCATGCGCGACATGGCGGTCGGCGCCAGGGTGTTGACGGTGATGCCGTACTTGGCGCCTTCGAGCCAGAGACAGCGGGCGAAACCAGCGATACCGGCCTTGGCCGCGCCGTAGTTGGTCTGACCGAAGTTGCCGAGGAGGCCGGAGGTGGAACTTGTGACGATGATGCGTCCGCCTTCACCCCGCTCGAGCATGTGGTCGAAGGCCGCTTTGGTGCTGAGGTAGGTACCCTTCAGGTGCACTTCCACGACGATGTCCCACATGTCGTCTTCCATGTTCTTGAAAGACTTGTCACGGAGGATCCCGGCGTTGGCAATGAGGATGTCGAGCTTGCCGAAGCTGTCGATGGCCGCCTGGACCATACCCTTCGCATCGTCCGGGTTAGTGACCGAACCGTAATGGGCCACAGCGTTGCCGCCGGCTGCCTTGATTTCTTCAACGACGCCGTCGGCCATGGAAGCACCGGCTCCGGTGCCGTCCCGGGAACCGCCGGGATCGGTTACTACTACTGACGCACCGGCTTTGGAGAGCAGGGTGGGGGGTGCCCGGCCGAGGCCGG
>JBCDDI010000384.1:0-4227 GCA_039180365.1 Pseudomonadota bacterium | reverse complement strand
TGCAGTCGGTTCATGCAACCCCCGAAATCTGTCTGTGTCCTGCTGCGCCCGGCCTCGGGCCCCTCAACCCCCGGCGGCGGCGAAGGCGCGATCGAGGATACGGTCGGCAAGCAGATCGTCCGTATCCTCGATCCCCACGGAGAGCCGGATGAGCGAATCGTCGATGCCCATGCTCGCCCGCCGTTCCGGGCCCATCTCGTGATAGATCGTATGCGCCACGGGGATAGCGAGCGTCCGGTTATCACCGAGGTTGCTCGACTTCACGATGACCTCCAGAGCGTTCAGATAGGTCCAGAGGTCAAGGTCTTCGGCGAGCTCGAAGCTGAAAAGCGCGCCGGGATAACGAAACAGCTTTCGCGCCCGCTCATGTTCCGGATGGCTTTCGAGTCCCGGATAGTAGACGCGCTTCACCCGTTTGTGGGCCTCGAGATATTCAGCCAGCGCCTGCGTATTCCGGCACTGCTGGGTCATACGGAGGGCAAGCGTTTCGGCGCCGATGGCAATGTGGTGGGCGGCTTCCGGACCAAGCGCCGCACCGAAGTCTCTGAGTCCCTTCTTTTTGATCTGGGTAATGGCCCAGCGGCTGACATCGCCTTTCTGATAGGTGTCGTAGATGTGCGGATAGGTGGACCAGTCGTAGCTGCCCATCTCTGTCACGGCGCCCCCGAGGGCATTGCCGTGGCCGCCGATGTACTTCGTGAGGCTGTTGATCACAAGACTTGCACCTACCGTCTTCGGTTGAAAGAGGTAGGGCGAGGTCATGGTGTTATCGACAAAATAGATGAGTCCGCGTTCTGCACAGAGCGCACCAATCTCTTCCAGGGCAGACACCTGGGTGCGGGGATTGGCGATCGTCTCCACAAAGACCAGCCGCGTTTCCGGCCGTATCGCATCGGCCACGGCCTGAGGGTCTGTGGCATCAACAAAGCTGACGTCGATACCCTGCACGACGAAGCTCTGAAAGAGGCTGTTCGTATTGCCGAAGAGGTAGGACGACGAGACGAAGTGATCACCCTGTCGGAGCAGCGCAAAAATCGCCGTGCCGATGGCCGCCATGCCCGTGCTGAAGCACACGGTCTGCAGCCCGTTTTCCATGGTGCTGACCTTGTCCTGCAGCGCCTCGACGGTGGGATTAACCTGGCGGCCGTAGGTGTAGCCAGGCTTCGTACCCTGAAAGGCGGCAGCCAGATCCCGGGCATCTTCATAGCCGTAGGCCACAGTCGCGTGAATGGGTTTCTGCAGCGATCCGTGTTCAACGGGCTGCTGTCGGTCGCTGTGCACGATCCGTGTCGTAAAGCCTTTCATATCGGGTTCGGGTCAGACGGCGCCGGCTGGGAGGCGCTCACCGGCCTCTGCAGTGCCTTCGCGGACAATCGCTTCGAAGGGATTCTCGCGGATCATGTTGGTGATGTCGTTCGCTGGTACCGGCTTCGAGAAGATGAAGCCCTGCCCCTCGCTGCAGCCCTGGGCGTGCAGGTAGCGCAGCTGAGTACGGTTCTCGACGCCTTCGGCAATGAGGTCCAGCTTGAGACCCCGGGCCATGGCCACAATTGCGTTGACGATGCTCGCATCGCCTGCTTCGGCGCGGATGTCGCCAACGAAGCTGCGATCGATTTTGAGCGTCTGTATCGGGAACTGCTGCAGGTAGGACAGAGACGAATAGCCGGTGCCAAAGTCATCGATGGCAATGTGCACGCCAAGACGCCGCAGTTCTTTCAACTTCGGAATGATCACCTCCATGTCCTGCATGAGGGTGTTCTCCGTGATCTCAAGCTTAACCGCCTGCGCTTCGAGACCACTGTGCTGCAGCGTTGCCACAAAACGATCGACAAAGCCGTCTTTCTCGAGCTGTACGGCAGACAGATTCACCGACACCTGAAAGTCTTCGCGGCCGCGGCTCCGCCAGTAGGCGACGTCCTGGAAGGCCTGCGCCTGCACAAACTCGTCGATCTGGCAGATCAGACCGGTTTCTTCGGCCATAGGCAGGAAGTCGATGGGTGACACCAGCCCACGGATTGGGTGCTGCCAGCGCACGAGGGCCTCGACGCCGGTAATGCGCCCCGTGGAGAGCGACACCTGCGGCTGGTAGTAGACCTTAAGCTCGCCCTGCGCGAGGCCGTTGCGAAGTTCCCGCTCGAGGGAAAGACGGGTGGAGAAGCTGTTGTTCATCTCTTCCGAGAAGAACTGATAGCCGTTTTTACCCCGCCCTTTCACCTGATACATGGCGATGTCGGCGTTCTGAATGAGCGCCTCTTCCGAATCGCCCGCCTCCGGATAAATGGAAATGCCGATGCTGGCGCCGACGAAGAGCTCATGGCCATCGATAACAAAAGGCGCATTCAGGCGATCGAGAATTTTGCTGGCAATAACCACCACGTCGTCTTTCGTGCGGACTTCCGGCAGCAGCAGCGTGAACTCGTCGCCGCCAAAGCGGGCCAGCGTGTCACCGCGGCGCAGGCAGCTCTGCAGGCGATTGGCAACGGCCTTCAGGAGCCGATCCCCCATGGTGTGGCCGAGGGTGTCATTCACGAGCTTGAAGCGATCGAGATCCAGGAACATGACGGCCAGCTTGCGCTTGTTCCGTCGGGCGTGGGCAATGGCCAGCGACAGGCGGTCTTTCAGAAGCGCCCGGTTCGGCAGGTGGGTAAGCAGGTCATGGTAGGCCTGAAAGTTGATGACCTCTTCGGCTTCCTTGCGCTCGGAGATGTCCCGCGCCGTGCCGTAGGTGCCGATGAAGTTCTCCCGGGTCCGTTCGTTCGGATCCGAATACACGCCTTCCGCCGTCAGCTCCATCCACAGCGACTGCGAGTGAAAAAGCCGCGGGCCTCGGCGGTTCAGGCGGCTTTTCATGCGCAGCTCGACGTTTGCCGCCGCGCGCTCACCCATGCGCCGTTCGTTGAAGATATTCCGAGCGGCTTCAAGGTGATCATCATCCACCAGCTCTGAATAGTGCCGGCCAATAAGCTCCTCCTTGCTGTAGCCGAGGAGCGATTCGAGGCGCTGATTGAGGAAGATGAAGCAGCCGTTCCGGTCCAGCATATAGACCAGGTCCGGGGAGTTATTGACGATGAAGCGGTGCAGTTCCTCCGACTCCTTGAGCTTCTCCTCCATGACGTGATTCTGGTTTTCCAGCTCACACTGGCGCAGGGCCGTCTCCATGGTGGAGATGAGTTCGCCGGCCTCGTAGGGCTTCTTCACAAAATCGAAGGCGCCGCAGTGCAGCGCGTGCTTCACGCCGCTGAAGCTTGAGTCGCCGCTGACAACAATGATCTTGCTGTCGAGGCCGTGCTCGGCGGCGTGGTCGAGGACATCGTGGCCGCTCACCCCCGGCATGATGAGATCGAGGAGAACCACGTCGTAGTGCTTGCGGTTGAGGGCCTCAAGGGCTTCGGCGCCGCCGAGGGCCTTGTCGGCCTGATAGCCGTGCAGGTTCACGAGCTGATGCAGGCTGTTCAGCAACTCAGGCTTGTCGTCGACGATGAGGATGCTGTGCTTCTGTTCCTCGGCGACGGTCGGCGGACCATCACCTTCATCGCTCGGCGAATTACGCAAGCGGGCAAACGACTCGCCCGGGCTCACTGCGTGAGCGGCGTCGTGATTCCTCATCTGAGCAGCTGTCCCCTGCTGAGATCCCAACTAGGCTGTCATTGTGACGGACTTTGCCGAACGATCCTAGTGGCCGTCGGGCCGATCAGGGCGAGTCCTGCAGGAACGGCCGCGGCCAGAGCTCATAAACCCGTGCGAGCGCAGACAGGGCCAGCGCATGGCGGATCGTGCCGTCCTGGACGGCGCCACGGATCGCCGCTTCGTCCATGAGCACCACCTGAATATGCTCTCCTCCGCCGGTTTCCTGGGCCTGGGTCAGGCGCACGCCCTCTGCCAGCCAGTGATGGCAGAGGTGGTCGTGGATGGCAGGATTCGGCTCCACGGCCCCAAGATAGTGCCAGCGCCCGCCGGTATAGCCGGTCTCCTCGGCCAGCTCCCGGCGCGCGGCCGTCAGCGAGTCCTCACCGGGATCCACCATGCCTCCGGGGGTTTCGAGCGTGGGATAGCCAACGCCGAAGCGATACTGACGCACCATGACGGATTCGCCGGCCTCCGTCAGGGCGACAAGATTCACCCAGTCGACCGAGGACAGCACCAGTCGCGAGAGCACCTCGCCGGATTCCGGATGTTCCATGTCGTCGAAGCGCAGATCAAAGAGCGGGACATCCGGACCGCTGCGGC
>JBCDDI010000383.1:0-4227 GCA_039180365.1 Pseudomonadota bacterium | reverse complement strand
TCGAGGTTCATCGGGTTCCCGGGTAGGGGGACCGTTCGGAAGTAGAGAAAAGGAGCGTAGGAAAATGAGCTGGTGCGAATGACCGGTTCATCGACGTTTTCCGGATAGGTTGGCACCTGGCTGAGCGCGTTGTTGACCTCGATGAGAGCGGCCTGAGTATCGATGCCGTAGGGGAATTCCAGTTCCACCTCAGCCCGGCCGGTGGTGGCGAGCGAGGTCATTCGCTGCAGGTTGGGAAGGGTGCGGAGGAAGATCTCCTGTTCGATCAGAATTTCCTTCTCCACATCCTGGGGCGTTGCGTTGGGCCAGGCCGTGTCGACCGAGATGACCCGGGTTTCGAGATCGGGAATCATCTGGACCGGGACCCGCGTTGCCGCGACGATACCGAGTAGCAGCGTCATCGCGACGACGACAGCAACGAGGGTGCCACGTTTCAGGAGGGCGTCGATCATGGGTAATCAGAGTGAGGCAGCGGAGGGATCCAATGCGTCTTGCGTTTGCACCGCCTGACCCTCGCTGAGGCCTTCGTTGCCGCGAACGACAACCCAGTCGCCAGCGCGGACGCCGGTGCCGACTACTTCCACGAGGGCGCCGTTCACCCGCCCCACTTCGACGGCAGCCGGTGTTGCCAAGAGCTGACCACCATCATCCCGCACCAGCCAGATAACCACGGAGCCGTCGGCGCGGCGTACAAGGGCGTCGTTCGGCACCACCAGGGAGCGCTCATCATCTTCTGCGAGCGTCAGTGAAACTCGAGCGGACATCCCGGGCGCCACAATACCGGTGGCATTGTCGAAATCGATCCAGACTGGAAAGGTCCGCACCTGGTCGCGGCTTGCGGGAATCTTGCGGCTGACGGTTCCGGTAAAAACCCGGTCCGGCATTGCATCGAACCGAATGGCCGCCCGCTGGCCAACACTGACGGCCGGGAAACGCTGCTGGGGGATCGGCACTTCGATGCGCAGCCGCTCCACTTCAGCCAGTTCGAGGACCGGGCTGTCCGTTCGGATCCACTGGCCAACTTCCGCTCCTTTCGCGACGATCACGCCGGCAAAGGGTGCTGCGACCCTGTGTCGGGCAAGGAGCTCTTCCTGCCGGGCCAGATCGGCCTCAAGCCGCATGAGGGACGCCTTGCTGACTTCCACCGCAATACGCGCGGACTCATAGGCTGTTTCCGGAATGGCGCGCTTCGGCAGCAGCGACGCCGCTTCGCTCAGCAGCCGCTCGGCGTCGTCGAGGCGCGCCCTTGCTTCAGCAACCTCTGCTTCAGCTCGAGTAACTGCAATCCGGGCGAGGCGATCATCAAGGCGAAACAGCGCATCACCGGCGGCCACTTCCTCGCCTTCTTCGACGTAGAGTTCTTCAATGAGGCCTTCAACCTGGGCGGAAATGAGCGAGGCGCGCCGGGGAATGGCGGAGCCCACAAGGGCGAGGTCATCGCCGAAGGCAACCTCGTCGACCGTTGCCACGCTGACGGGTGTGTCGCTGTAGGCCGCTGATGCCAGGACGAGCAGCCCCAGGCAGGCCAGCGGGGTGATCACGCGTGCCGCTTGGGATGACATGCTGCTGAGCCCCTCTTTAAAACGTCAGTTTCCCGCTAAGCCTGTGAATTCCGGGTGATTTTCCGGCTCCAACCGCGCCCGATGGTGGTGCGAGCGCACCAAGTCAGCGCTCGTTTCTTTTAACGTTTCTTGTAGAGTGCCTGCTCGCTCTTCCGGACAATCAGAATGCCCGCAGACGCAATTCAGAATCCACCAGATCGGATCCGCACCGAGCGCGTAGCGCCGGAGGACAACCTCGCCGAGATCGTCCGGGACATCAACGCAGCCAGTTGGGATGACGGGAATGCTATGAGCGCATACAGCGTTCCTGATCTCGAGCACTACCTGATGCAGCAGGACAACGTATTCGTCACCTGCTACGTGGATTCAGCCAAGGGACCTACCCTCCTCGGCATCGCCTCCGCCCGCTTCCAGACAAAACCCTACGATCGGGAACGCTGGCTCTACGTCGACGAGATCGATGTCTGTGCCGACCAACGGCGCCGAGGCGCCGGAGGCGCGCTCATGAAGAAGCTGCTCGCGCTCGCCGATGAGAACGACTGCGAAGAACTCTGGCTCGGAACCGAAACCGACAACGCACCGGCCAATGCCCTTTACCGCTCCCTCGACCCCGATGCGGAAGAAGCGGTAATCGGCTACACGTACGAAATGCCCGACTAGCAGGCAGGTACAGAGCGCCTGTCCGCGGTGGAGATCCGCGGTGGACATCCGCGGTGGACATCCGCAGTGTAAAGTAGCCCTGTGCGCATCCTCCTGGTTTCAGACCTCCACTACACCCTGCCGCAACTCGATTGGGTGGTCAGCGTTGCCCCCGACTACGATCTCGTGGTGCTCGCAGGCGACCATCTGGATATCAGCTCCCCCGTCGCCCTCGATGCACAAAGCGTGGTGATCCTGCAGTACCTGCAGCTGCTGAAAGGTATTACCCACGTTGCAGCGAGCTCAGGCAACCACGACCTGACGGGACCGGATCAGCATGGAGAACAATCGGCGCTCTGGCTTGAGGAAGCGCGCGCCGCCGGCGTTCCTACCGATGGCGACTCTCTGTTCATCAACGAAACGCTGGTAACCATCTGCCCCTGGTGGGATGGCCCCCGGGGCAGAGCTGCTCTGGATGTTGCGCTCTCAGAGACCGCGACGCAGAGACCCGCGCGCTGGATCTGGGTGTACCACTGGCCGCCGCTCGGTTCCCCAACCTGCTGGACCGGGCGGCGCGAGTACGGGGATACGGAACTCGGCGCCTGGATCGACCGGCACAGCCCGGACCTGGTGCTGACAGGACACGTTCATGAGCCCCCCTTCAAAGTGGATGGGGCCTGGGCCGACCGGCGAGGCAGCAGCTGGATCTTCAACGCGGGCAGGCAGATTGGTCCTGTCCCCGCGCATATCGAAATCGACCTGGCCAATGCTTCGGCGCGCTGGCGCTCACTCATGGGCGAGGAACAGCTGGCTCTTTCAGCACTCGAGGCGCCCCCGCGGACGGTGTTCTGAAGCCGTAATCAGCGTCGGGAGCTAATACTCCGGATCAGGATCCCGGGCCGAACCGGGCCTTGCCGGCGGTCCCTGGCGCTGCGAGAGCTGCCGCAGTACTTCCGGCACCATCGCGATACCCGGCGAGTCGCTGTACTGCTGCTGCAGATCAGCCAGATAGCTCGTGACGAAGTTGAGCCGTTCCGCGAGGCCGACGGCAACCAGACGGATGATCCGGGGATCGCTCTCGAGCAGCGCAGCCCCGTCCTCCGCATAGCGCATGACGCTGGGCTCCGCGGCTTCAACAGTGGCACTGTCCGGGATGTCGAGGAGGATAGACATCTCGCCGATGAGGGCGCCAGGCAAAGTGACCGTATTCACCTCTTCACCCTTCTTCAACACCCGCAGTGAACCGCTGACAAGAATCCAAACGCCATCGGAATCGCCACCTTCTGTAATGATGATGTCTCCGGGGTCGTAGTGGACCTCCGGGAGATGGCCGGTGAGCTGCAGCATGTCTTCCATGGCAGGAATCCTAGCTCATCCCCCGTCTTAGCAGTACGAACTGCAATCAGATGTGCAGGCGCAGGCCAAGGGTGAAAAGCTGCCGATCCTTGAACTTCCCGAACTCACCGCGCCAGTCGAAGAAGCCCGTGAACCGGCTACCGAGACGGAAATCTGTGCCCGCGCCAACTCCAAAGTTGGTGGTGCTGCCATCGTCGCCCTCAAGGGCAAGATTGAGATCGCTCATGGGATCAGCGGCAATCCAGGCCCGATCATCCAAAGCACTGCGATGCACAAAGCCCAGATAGAAGCGCGGGGCAAAGCGCGCGGCATCCTGAAACGGTCTGCGCACGGTCAGCAGGCCTGAGACCTGCAGCGATTCCACATCGGCTTCCGTGGCATAGCTGAGGTCTGAGCCACCGACCTCCACGTAGGGGTCCTGATCGAGGACCACATAGTCCAGCACCAGGGACGGCTCAAAGAACCAGTTCGATGGTTCGCTGCGGAAAGGCTCAAAGCCGAAACGGCCGCCGATGACACCGCGCACGGAAACATTGCTGCTGTCGAAGTCGGCGTTCGCGCGATCATCGCTGCCTTCGAGAAAGAACACCCGACTCTGGGCCGTTTCCGTGGCGCCACCGGCGAGGGCAACCCTGCCCCAGAACCGTTCGCCGGGTACATCCAGGTAAAC
>JBCDDI010000382.1:0-4228 GCA_039180365.1 Pseudomonadota bacterium | reverse complement strand
TCCTGCTTCTTCGGCGACGTCGGTGAGCGTCGTGGCCGCAAGCCCTTTGCGAATCGCACAGGTCTCGAAGGCATCGAGAATTTCTTCCCGTCGTTCTGCTTTCAGGCTCGGTCGTGGCATAACAAACCCATATATTGTCAGGAGTGACAATAAACGATCCGTATAAATTGTCAACTGTGACAATTTATCTCTGAGTCACAACACAGAGCGGAAAGACGTCTAGTAAAGGAGACCGCGAAAACCCCCTGTCAGGAGCTGCATATGACTGGATCGATACTCTTACTCTGGGCGCTGATCGCGTTCTATCTGGCAACGGGACTCTATGTCGCGCTGCTACCCCACGATTTCTATCTGAACGCGCCCGGGGCAGCAGCAACGGGTCCGTACAACATGCACTTCATCCGCGACGTCGGCTTCGCCTTCCTGACCAGTGCCATAGCCCTCGGCTACGGGATGTACTCCGGCAACAAACCCCTGATGCTCGGTGGCGCACTGTGGCTGCTCCTTCACGGGCTCTTCCATCTCGCGTTGTGGATTCTGCACGGCATGCAGCTCAACAGCGCTGCACTCACGGACGCAGCGATTGTTATCGCTCCGGCCTTCGCGATGTTCGCGCTGTGCCTGCGTCATCGGGTGGCATGATGTCGCGCTCGCACGCTGTTGCTCTGGTCATCGCAGCGCTCGTCACGGGGATGGGCATCACCGTAGTCCTGACGCGTGGTGGGCTGATCGGTTGGTCCGCTCTGGTACTGGGCTTTGCGTTGTTGCTCAAAGTCATGCTGAAGCCTTCAAGCACGGATTACCTGCTCGGACTCAGTCTCGCCGCTTTCTGCGCGCTCATCTGGGCAGGCGCCTACAGCTATGTCATCGCGACCTGGGAGTCTGGAGAGGTAGTGGAAGTGGTCATCGATACACAAAGCGGCCAACACACGGCGCGACTATGGGTTCTGGATATCGGCGAGGAGCCACTCATCTACTATGACGCGCCCGCCGAGGCAGCCGAAGCGCTTATGGCTGGAAAGCCGGTGCGGTTCACCCGAGCTGGCTCGGTGAGCGTAAGAGTCCCAGCAGCGGTCAGGATCGAGGCGCTGCCAGAGAGTAAAGCCGCTGAGCTTCGTGACGCCATGGAGGCAAAATACGAAGGACGCATCACTGCCGCACAAATTTTCTACGGACTGCTCGGACGCCCCCGGGATCGCGTGGCGCTCATTGCGACGCTTGGAGCCAGCGAAGCGACCAGAGAACAATCCACGATCAGGAAGCGGTCTCCCGGACGGCTTCTACGGTGAAACCTGCGTAGTCTCCCTCCGCTACTTCGAACAGTCGATCAAAGTATTGCGAGCCACGAAGATGGCCAAGGAACTGGCGCGGCTTGCCGGGGATGTTCGCACCCATGTACCAGGAGTTGGTTTCGGGATACAGGGTTCGATCGGCAATGCTGTTGATCTCTCGATCCCAGTCCGCCTCCGCGGCCTCCGTCGCTTCGATGGCGCCGAGGTTGCTGTCACTCAGATGGCAAATGCACTCGCCGATCCAGGTTGCCGTGAGTTCGCCCCCAAGAGGCATGGTAAAAAACACGCCAGGCGCGCCGGGGCCATGAATCATGAACAGATTCGGAAATCCGGCAATGGCGGTTCCCAGGTAGTTGTCGAAGCGTTCTTCCCACTTCTCCTTGAGACTAACGCCGCCGCGCCCCTTTGGATTGATGTTCAGCATGGAGCCACTCACCGCATCGAATCCGGTGGCGAGCACCAGTAAGTCGATAGGATGTTCACCGTCCCGGGTCCGCACGCTCGATGCCGTGAAGGATTCGATGGGATCTTCCCGGAGATCAACCAGCGAGACGTTCTCCCGGTTGTAGGTTTCGAAGTAGCCGTTGTCGAGGATCATGCGCTTGGTACCGATGTAATAGTCGGGCATCAGCTTCGCGGCGGTCGCCGGGTCCGCGACGGTCTCGCGAATCTTGCCGCTCACGAACTCGGAGACTTCCTCGTTCAGGTCCTTGTCTGTCATCACGCTGGCATAGCTGTTGATGATGAGATGGATACCGCCCTCCTCCCAAAGTGCCTCATAGCGGGCAAGGCGATCTTCAACACTGTCCTCGGAGGCACGACGGCGGCTCGTCTTAAAGGGCCAGCCGCCGCGTGAGCGCATGGAAGCGCGCAGCTCTCGCCATTCCTGCCGGTAACGGTCGAGTTCCTCTTCCTCGAGCGGGCGGTTCCGCGCCGGGAGCGCGTACTGGGGCGTGCGCTGAAAGACCGTGACGTGCCGAGCCTCTTTCGCGATCTCGGGAATCGCCTGGATGCCCGACGACCCGGTCCCAATCACGCCAACCCGTTTGCCTTTGAAGGAAACCTTCTCGTGCGGCCAGCGACCGGTGTGGTAACACTCGCCGGCGAAGTCGTTGATACCGGGATAGTCCGGCATGTTAGCGACAAAGAGCGCACCCACCGCACAGATCAGAAAGCGTGCTGAGGCACGTTCACCGGTATGCGTCTCTATGGTCCAGCACTGCTCGGTCTCGTTATAGCGGGCGTCCGTTACCCAGGTTTCAAACTGGATGTCTTTCTTCAGATCGAAGCGGTCGGCGCAGTGTTCGAGATAGGCCAGCACCGACGCCTGTGAGGTCTGGGTTTCCGTCCACTCCCATTCGTCAACGAGCTCCTGAGAGAAGGTGTAGGCATAGAAGGGGCTGCTTGGTGCATCGACCCGGGCGCCGGGGTAGCGGTTGTACCACCAGGTTCCGCCCACGCCGCCGGCACCGTCAAAACTGCGTACCTTAAGGCCCAGCTTGTCCCGCAGGTGGTGAAGCGCATAAAGCCCACCAAAACCTGCGCCAATGATGATCGCGTCGAGTTGTTCGCTCTGCCCGGTCATGCCGTATCCCCCTGCGTACCCTGCGGATTGTCCCACAGTCGCTAGTATAGCTTTCCGGCTTCGCTAGACTGCCGCCCTGATGGCAACACTCCTTAAGATTCTGAAAACGGCCTCGCGGCTACACCGGAGACTCCTGGCCTTAATCGCCCTGCTCTTTCTCATGTCCTGCGGTAACAATTCTGAGACCTTGGATGAGCTGATTGCCGCTAAAGCGCAAGACCTGGTGGCGGCCAACAACGCTCTGGTCGAGTACATGCAGGACCACCCGATTTCACCAGAACTTATGGAGGAAGCGGCTGCCATCTCGGAGGAGCGACTGCGCCGACTGGAACAGGGGAAGTCCTGGGAAGATCTGGACGAACGGGAAATGCGTTTCAAGGCAGAGCTGGACGGTCACCGCGAAGCATCTGACCGCCTCTTTTCAGAAACGGCGCAGAAGACCGTTGAATTCTATAGCCTGCTCGCCGCCGTCTTTACCTACTGTGGTGAAGACGTGGGCAAAATACTCGCCGTTATCGACTTCTCCGGCTTATCTCTGGAAGCTGGCCTCAGCGGCGAGGCCGGCTTCTGGGACCAGAAGGCGGCCTACAACGAACTGGTCAAAGAAAGGTCCAGCGAATTCGAGTGTGCGGATAAAGTCCCACAGATCGAGGCCATCCTCGCCACCGCCCAGCGCGGCTAGTACCGCGTCCCGAAGCTCAGCAGCTGAGCGAATTCCTTCGTTATAATCGCCGCTCAATTTTAAAGGGGGTAGTTCATGCAGGATTTCGCAGGCAAGGTCGCCGTCATTACCGGTGCGGCCAGTGGTATCGGCCGCGCACTCACGGAGAAGTGCATTGCCGAGGGCATGCACGTGGTGATGGCAGACATCGAAGAAGCCGTACTTGAGCAGGCCGCGGCAGAGCTGCAAGCGACCACCAACAATCAGGTGCTGCCGATTGTCACCAATGTCGCGATCGAAGCGGAGCTGCGTAAGGTCTGCGCCGAGGCCGTCGAGACACTGGGCGGTGTACATCTGCTCTTCAACAACGCCGGCGTGGGCGGCGGAGGCAACGCCTGGACCGCAACGCAGAAAGACTGGGACTGGGTGCTGGGCGTGAACCTCTGGAGCGTGATCTACGGATTACGGGTATTCATTCCCCAGATGATCTCCCAGGGAGAGCCCTGCCATATCGTCAATACCGCCTCCGTCGCCGGCCTCATCGGCGGCAGCACCAACGCGCTCTATTCTGTCACCAAACATGGCGTCGTCGCGCTCACGGAGAACCTCTACGTCGATCTGCAGACGGAAGGCACGCAGATTGGCTGCTCGGTGCTTTGCCCGGGCTTCGTCAACACCAACATTTTCGAT
>JBCDDI010000381.1:0-4230 GCA_039180365.1 Pseudomonadota bacterium | reverse complement strand
GCTTCAACAGCATCAAACCCGACTTTGCTCAGTTCCTGATGACCTGGACCCTGCAGGGCCTCTGGGTGTTCCTGACCCTGTCACCGGCACTGGCGGCGATGACCTCTCAGGTTCAGCCGCCGCTCGGCGCTTTTGCAGCGCTCGGGGTTGTCCTCTGGGTGGCAGGTTTCACCATTGAGGTTGTCGCTGATAATCAGAAACGACGCTTCCGCAGCAATCCGGAGAACCGCAATCGCTATATCGATCTCGGACTCTGGGCGTGGTCGCAGCATCCGAACTATTTCGGCGAGATCCTGCTATGGACCGGAATTGCGGTGATTGCGCTGCCGGTACTGCAGGGCACCCAGCTTGTGACGCTCGTTTCGCCGATCTTTGTGTACCTGCTGCTGACGAAAATCAGCGGGATCCGTATGCTCGATGCACGCGCCCGCCGGCAGTGGGGAGAGGATCCGGAGTATCAGGCCTACCGCCGCCGGACCTCGAAGCTGCTGCCGCTGCCGCCGAAAACGGCCTGAGTCCGCCGGGCGGTGGCCCTCGAGCTTTCCTACCTGGGCAGCGTTAACCGCTGGGAGTGTGACGAAAACGATCATCTGAACGTCCGTTTTTTTGCGGACAAGATGAACCAGGCGGCGCGCGGCTGGCTGGCGAAGGTAACGGGCGCAACGCCGTCCGCCGCAGGCATTTCCACTCAGCACATCCGCTTTCTCGCTGAGGCGCGGATTGCCACGCCCTTGCGCATCGATTGCGGGCTTTTAGAGCAGACGGGCACACACTGCGTCGTGCTCGCGCTGATGTTTCACAATCTCACGGAAGAACCGCTCGCAGCCTTCACCAGTCACTTTCCCGGCGACTTCAAACTTGCGCGAGCGCCGATTACAGCGCCCGACTGGGCCCTGCCTCGCGGTCTCGATCCCAGTGCGCCTTTTGTCTTGCCAGCAGGTCTCTGGCCAGCAGGTGCTGAAAGCGCTGAGGGCTTCAAGGGGGTAGAGACGCTCGAAGCGCTCGGCTTCAGAACCATGGGCGTCGGTGTCATCTCCGAGGCCGAGTGCAGTGAGGGGAATCTGCGTCCTGAGCATTACATCGGCCGCATTTCCGCCGGTATGCCGAACCTCTGGAGCTTCACCGGCGGTGAAGCTGCGACTGCCGCGCGGCAGGCGGGGATGCTTGGTGGGGCGGTGCTCGAATACCGCCTTGATGTCCTCGCAGCACCTTCCCCTGGCGATGTCTTCCGGCATCTTTCCGGGATTCGAAGCATCGGCAACAAGACTCAACATATGGTGCATGCGATCGTTAACGAAAGCCGAGGGGAGCTTGCAGCTCGGGCTGAAGCCATCGGTGTTGCCATGGATCTCGAAACCCGCCGCGCTGTGGTCATTGATGCTGATCGTCGGCGGTCCCTTGCGGGCCTTATGCTGCGGGGCAGCTGATCCCTTGTGTCGCGCCTCGATCTCGCGCACAGTCGGCGTGGGAGAACGGATAACTTGAGGGGAGAATCATGACCGCAGAACTTGCAGCGGTGGCACCGGCCTTTGTCACCATGGCTCATGAAATCGTCTGGTGCACGGCGGCAACGGCAGACGCTAAGGGCCGGCCCCGGTCGCGCGTGCTGCATCCGATCTGGGAGTGGGATGGCGCAGAACTCACGGGCTGGATTGCAACGGGCCCCACACCCACGAAGCGCGCCCACCTCGAGGCGCATCCCTACCTCTCCTGTAACTACTGGACCCCGAGTCAGGATACCTGTGTTGCCGAGTGCGACGCCCAGTGGTGCTTCGATCTGCCGACCCGGGAGCGTGTCTGGAAACTCTTCGCCGAGGGCCCGGAGCCTGTGGGCTATGACCCGAGCATGATCCCTGGTTGGGATGGGCCTGAGGTGGATGCCTTTGCGGTGTTGAAGCTGGATCCCTGGCGCCTGCGCGTTTTTCCCGGTTCAGTGCTGCTCTCCGGTTCTGGTGAGGTACTCGTCTGGCAGCGTTGAGCATTGCCGCCGCGATGGTCACTTCTCTTTGCGCTGGTAACTCAGAAAACTGGGGCACGGGTTCTGGGTGCCCATGAGTCGATCCCAGACGCCGCGCACGAGGATCGAGAGGCCCGCGGTTGCTGTTGCGACACTGGCGGCCAGAGCGGCGCTTCCTGGATCCAGCTGCAGAGCCGGTTCCGCAAGGGTGCCCCCGACCTTGAAATAGGGATTTGGAATCGAGGCGGCGCTGATGCCAATTCCGCGGCGCGCCTGAGTCGCCAGCGACAGGTCGAGCCCTTCCGTGGCCAGGTTGACGCCGCCGTAGACAAACATGTTGACGCGGTCCGTACGCATGACAAAGCCAGGCTCGAGCTTCAGCTGCCCTTCCTTCACCGTGGCGTTCACGACCATACACTCCATGCGCGTGAAGTCTTCTGTGGCAACGAAGGGATTCAACACCTCAAGGACGTTGCTCAGAAAGTCTCCGGTGAAGGCATTGAGCAGGGCGTTGTTGACTTCTCCGCCATTGGAATGGATGAGGATATCGCCGTTCAGACCCGCGGCAATTTCAGCCACCGTTTGTCCCTGGCCTGAGATTTCAACGTCCAGCGAGTAGCGGGGTACGGTTTCCGGTGCCTGCTCGGCCTGTGTGAAAAGACCCAGGTCGGCATCCTCCCCGGCGAGCTTAAGCTCCACGACAACCGCTTCCCCTTCCGGTCGGATTACCGCGGCCGCATCGAAAAAGCCGAAGCTGTCCCGGAAGGCGGCCCGCTCGAAACGGAGCGCTCCATCCTCGACCTGCAGCTGCAGACTTATGTCATCAAGGCTTGAACGTCGGCCGCGAAACTTGTCGATCTCGATATCGATTTCAGCGTCGAACAGTGCGAAGTCGTCCACAGGGATCGGGGTATCGGGGAACAGCCGAGCGCTGTCATCTTCCGGCTCAAGGTCCTCAGGGTCGCCAAACAGCGCCCGCTGGAGGTCAACGAGGATCATCGTTGACGAGCGTCCCGTCAGTGCGATGAAGGGCTTTTCGGTGAGGTCGACGCTACCGCTCAGAATGAGGTCGCTCTCGCCCCATTTCGCCTCGGCTTGTGTGACGTTCAGCGTGTTCATTGTGCCATCGAGCTTCACGGCCAGCGCGTAGGGGACGTCCGGCCACGCCACCTCGCCGGGCTGACCGATGTCTTTCAGAGAGTCTCCGCTCGCCTGGATCACAAGGTCTGTGCGGGTCTGGTCTTCCACGTCGAGGATCCCGGCGATGGCGACTCTACTGCTGCCGACCTCGAAGCGCGTATCCAGAAGTTCCAGGTGGCTGGCGCTTGGGAGCTTGATACCACCCGAGAGGACCCACGGGTTTTTCGGTGGTGCGTACTGCGGGAAGTCCGGGAGCAGAGCGGCGAGATTGTTACCGCTGCCCTTAAAGTTGAGCGCCGTGCCAGCGAGTGCGTCCTCGGTTGTAACGACGCCGTCAACGTTCAGGGTGCCGCCTCCCGTGGTCAGCGTCAGCGCCTCGATCATGAGGGCTGCTTCAGCGCCCTGGAGCCTGGCCTCAAGCACGAAGGGAATGATTCGCTCGTCGAAGCGTATGGCGTTGTTAAAGAGCGCGTCGATGTCCGGTCCTTCCAGTCGGAGCGCAGCGGCCGTGCCTTGGAGACCGGCTGTGAGATCCGAATCGATGGAGAAATCCAACGCCAGATTGCGGAAGCGGGCGTTGCCTTCGGTCAGGATCAGACGGTCGCCGGCCAGTTCGGCGCGGGCTGCCAGCTCAAGAGGATCAGCAGGCAGACCGGCATAGCCGAGCTTGGCAGCGAAGGCGCCGAGGTCTGCCATCTCTACCGCAGCTTCGGCACTCAAGACGTTGAGCTGTGCTGGCTCCGGCCAGCTTACCTCGCCGGCGAGCGATGCCCGTTCGCCAACCATCCGCAGCTCTTCCAGGACCATGCCTGCCTCGCTGATGCGAAGTTCGGCGTCACCGCGGTAGGGGCCACGGAGCACATCGGGCTGGCCCGCAACCTGCAGCACTTCGCCGAAGTCTTCGCCTGTGAGGCGCAGAGCCAAACGGGTGCCGTGCCAGTCCGGGAACTCACCAACGGGACCAGCTGCGGACAGTTCATGAGTGCCGACGCGGAGCGTTGAATTGAGCACCTCGTCGCCGTCGCAAGCTTCCGTCTCTCTGGCGGCGATCTCAGCGAGTTCCGGACCCTGCTGGGCCTGGATACCCTCCCGGAAAGCGCCTTTTCACTAGACTTCAGTCTCGATGCAAGCGG
>JBCDDI010000380.1:0-4255 GCA_039180365.1 Pseudomonadota bacterium | reverse complement strand
GTTGTGCTTGCCATCACCGTGCCGGTTAACAATCTGATCTATAACTATCTGCTGAAGGATGGTGCGCTGGCCTGGGCGGGACTGCCTGATGTGGACCTCAGCTTCCTTTCCTTCCTCTCCTATATCGGCGTGATCGCGGCGATGGTGCAGATCCTCGAGATGTTTCTCGATCGTTTTGTGCCCGTACTCTATAACGCCCTTGGCGTGTTTCTGCCGCTGATCACCGTGAACTGTGCCATTCTCGGCGCCAGTCTCTGGATGGCGGAGCGCGACTACACCTTTGCCGAGTCAACGGTCTTCGGTCTCGGCGCTGGGGTTGGCTGGGCGCTGGCAATTACCGCTCTGGCCGGGGTGCGGGAAAAACTCAAATACAGCGATGTTCCGGAAGGACTCCGGGGCCTCGGAATCACCTTTATCTCCGTCGGACTCATGAGCCTCTGCTTCATGTCCTTCGGCGGGATTGATATCTAAGGAGTCGTTTAGGTGGATATGACCATTATCCTGGGTGTCGGTATGTTTACCGGCACGGTGCTGTTCCTGGTCATGGTGATTCTCCTCGCCCGTTCGCGACTCGTGAGCACGGGTGACGTCACCATCGAAATTAACGACGACCCGGAAAAATCCATTGTTGTGCCAGCGGGCGGCAAGCTCCTGGGCACCCTCGCTTCCAAGGGCATTTTCCTTGCCAGCGCCTGTGGCGGCGGGGGCACCTGCGCGCAGTGTCGCTGTCGGGTGACCGATGGCGGCGGCAGCATCCTCTCTACGGAAGAGGGTCACTTCACCCGCGGTGAAATTGGCGAAGACTGGCGGTTGTCCTGTCAGGTTGCCGTTAAGCAGGACATGAAGATTCAGGTTCCGGAAGACGCCATTGGCGTGCAGCGCTGGGAGTGTGAGGTGGAGTCCAACCCCAACGTGGCAACCTTCATCAAAGAGCTGAATCTGAAGCTGCCGGAAGGCGCCGACGTTGCCTTCCGGGCCGGCGGTTACGTGCAGCTCGAGATCCCGCCTTACGAGATGAAGTACCGGGAGATCGACGTTGAGGACGAGTACCACGAGGATTGGGACCGCTTTAACGTCTGGGACAACTTCTCAAACGTGGATGAAGTGACGATCCGTGCCTACTCCATGGCCAACTACCCGGAAGAGAAGGGCATCCTCAAGTTCAACATCCGCGTCGCATCACCGCCTCCAGGTATGGACGTACCTGCGGGCAAAATGTCGTCCTACGTCTTCAATCTGAAGCCGGGCGACAAGCTGACGGTGTTCGGCCCTTACGGTGACTTCTTTGTTAAGGATACGGACGCAGAGAAAATCTGGATTGGTGGCGGTGCCGGTATGGCGCCGCTCCGTTCGCAGATCTTCGACGAGCTGAAGCGCAAGAAGAAGACCGACGTCAAGATGAGCTACTGGTATGGAGCGCGCTCCCTCCGGGAGATGTTCTACGCAGAAGAGTTCGATGACCTCGCCGAGCAGTTCGATAACTTCGACTGGCACGTGGCCCTTTCGGACCCGCTGCCGGAAGACAACTTCGATGGCCACGTCGGTTTCATCCACCAGGTGGTCTTCGACAACTACCTGAAGGACCATCCGGCTCCGGAAGACTGCGAGTATTACCTCTGCGGACCGCCGCCGATGGTGGCTGCCGTGCTGCAGATGCTTGAGGATCTGGGCGTGGAGCCGGAGAACATTCTCCTCGACGACTTCGGCGGCTGAGCCGCGACGCGGTCAGGCGAACCAGCCGCTCGCGACAGCAAAAGCCGCTGCTTCCTGCAGCGGCTTTTTCGTTTTCAGCACCGGCAATTCGGGGCGAGGCGCGCGAGAGCGCTCACCGGTAGGCCGCGAAGTCATAGTCCTTCGAGTGCTCCCGGGCAATCTGATCGTTCAGTGTCCAGTAATCGTAGATGATGCCAACCAGAAAGAAGCCGCAGGTGAAGAGGTAGAGGAGGCCGGTTCCCCACTTACCCATATAGAAGCGGTGGATGCCGAAGATACCCAGAAAGGTGAGCAGCACCCAGGTGACCGTGTAGTTCAGGTGCCCGGGCACATAAACCTGATCAGCGTCGTGCTCAAGCTTCGGCATGAGAAACAGGTCGACGATCCAGCCGATGAAGAACAGCCCGAAGGTGAAGAAGTAAATGGTGCCGCTCACGGGACGCCCATAGTAGAACCGGTGCGCACCGAGGAAACCGAAAATCCAGAGCAGGTAACCAATCGCAAGGCTGTGCGTATCTTCCCGAGCCATTCTGACTCCTTTCGCTTAACTCACCCCAGAACAATGCAACCTTCGGACCGGAATAGAGAAAGTCGCGTATTATGGGGCTTTCCAGCCAATCAGAGGACCGGAAGCAGCGCTCTGGCGCGACTTCCAACAGCGGAACTGACCACATTCTGGCTGGTGCCGCCAGCCGCGCGCTGACGCTTGGCGCAGCTTCATGGAACGCCTCGGGTGCGCGGAGGTCAGTGCCGCATCAGAGTCCGACGCTTTCCAGAGCGGTTTCGAAGCGGGCAACCGCCTGATCGACGTCTTTCAACTTATCGAGGCCAAAGAGCCCGATCCGGAAGGTCCTGAAGTCGGCCGGTTCGTCGCACATGAGCGGCACGCCGGCGGCGATCTGCATGCCTGCTTCGGCGAACTTCCTGCCGGATTTCACATCGTCGTCGTTGGTATAGGACACCACGACTCCGGGTGCTTCGAAGCCCGGTGCCGCGACGCTCTGGATGCCGTGCTGGGCGAGGAGGGCGCGGATGCGCTGCCCCAGTTCAAGCTGTGCGGCTTTCACTTCAGCGAAGCCGATGGCTTCCGTTTCCGCCATGACGTCGCGGAGCACACGCAGACCGTCTGTCGGCATGGTTGCGTGGTAGGCGTGCCCGCCGGCCTCATAGGCCTCCATGATCTCCAACCACTTCTTGAGGTCTGCGGCGAAGCTTGTTGATTGCGTTTCAGCCAGCGTTGCACGGGCGCGCTCTGAAAGCATGACAAGTCCGCAACAGGGGCTGCCGCTCCAGCCTTTCTGCGGGGCGCTGACAAGCACGTCGATGCCCACGTCAGCCATGTCCACCCAGACGGTGCCGGAGGCAATGCAGTCGAGCACGAACAAGCCGCCCTGAGCGTGGACGGCGTCTGCAACGGTCCGCAGGTAGTCGTCGGGCAGCATGAGGCCAGCCGAGGTTTCTACGTGTGGCGCAAAGACCAGGTCCGGCTGCTCTCTTTCAATGGTTTCCAGCACCTCTGAGAGGGGAGCGGGTGCAAAGGGCGAAGTGGATTCGTTGCCTGTCTGTCGGGCCTTCAGCACCGTGCTCTCAGCCGGGATGGAGCCCATCTCGAAGATCTGCGTCCAGCGGTAGCTGAACCAGCCGTTCCGGATGACCAGGGTTTTCTTCCCGGTGGCGAACTGGCGAGCCACCGCCTCCATGCCGAAGGTGCCGCTGCCGGGAACGATCACAGCCGCATCAGCCCCGTAGACGGTCTTCAGCGTTCGAGACAGGTCCGTCATGGTCTGCTGAAACGATCGGGACATGTGGTTCAGCGCCCGGTCCGTGTAGACGACGGAGTATTCGAGGAGGCCGTCGGGATCGACGTCGGGCAGCAGAGCGGTCATGGGCAATCCTTCAATTGTTTGGCTTGAGTGATGGTCGGAAAGACGCGATTGTGGGGAAAGGCGCCGACAGGCTCAAGGGCGCTCGGGGCGGCGAGTGAGCGCCATAGAGCGACGGGTTGCTGACAGTCAGTCGCTCAGCTCTGCGATCAGCGCTTCCTCGTCGGGAAACGTGCCGGTCGCGTGTTTTGAATAGCGCAGGGCACCGTCCACAACGACGTCAAAGACGCCGCCGGCACCGGCAATCAGTTTTGCCTCAGCGCCGAAAGCCGTTTTGATCTTTGCAGCCAGACTGACCGCCGCGGGTTTGTAGTTTCAGCTTGCGCAGTAGGTAATGCTGATATTCATGAGAGGCACCTCCAGGGATCGGGTTTAACAAGCAGTAAGCGCGGCTCGATGGTTGCGTGCAAGGCCAGCGCTCAGGCAGAGGGAAAGTGGCAGCCGGGGCAGGTTGGATTGGCCTCGGCGGCCAGCCGGTCGGCCTCGCACTGATACTGAGGGCTGTCGTCCCGCGCCGTGCGGTCGTCGCTGTGCTGACCGGAGGAATCGGCGCGCATGACGGTGTCCTTCCAGTCATCGTCGTCAGCCCAGCGGTAGGGCAGATCGCGTATCCGTCCCGGAACGACGCTGCCGTCCAGGGCCGACAGTGTGTCGATCAT
>JBCDDI010000379.1:0-4255 GCA_039180365.1 Pseudomonadota bacterium | reverse complement strand
GTCTGGCCAGCCTGGTGAGTAACAATGATCCCGAGACCATGCGCAATCAGCTGGAAGCGCTGCAGCACTGACGCAGGGGAGAGCCTGCGTCGAGCGCTTAAGTCCGTTAGCGGCGAAAAGATCAGTCCGCGGGCGGCGGTGATCGATTGGCATCCTCCAGCGGCACCATGATGTGGGCATAGGGGGTGTCTCCCCACATCACATAGGGTCCGCCGGCGTGTGGATCGTCGGTGATCCCCTCGAGCATCGGTCTCGGTAACGCAATCATCAGATGGGCGCCTTCCTTGATGAAGTCTGGTGCCTTCGCACCGTCCGGGTGGGCCGGATTCGAGTTCGACACCCCCGCATCCCCTTGCAGCATGTAAGAGATGCCCATCTTCTTGACCGTGTAGTCCTCGCCCGCGCCCATGGCACCCATGAGTTCCATCCACACGGCGTCATTGCACATCGGGGCGTTATCGTCCGGTAGCGTTTCCGGAAGGCAAATCCAACCGTTAGTTCCTTCCGCCAGTACCTCCCCGCGGTACATGACGGTCGCCTCGGCGCTGATCAGATCAGGGGCCGCTGATCTCGCCATTTCGATCAGTGCTTCGTGCTGATCCCCGTAGCAGTTCTGGCCGCTGATGCCGGCCAGCAGAATCGTAATCGCGACAACAAGTGTTCTCACGTTTCATCTCCCTCACTCCGTAGGTTCCCTGAACTTAGGGCGAGCGGAAGCCATTTGCAACTGTTGGCTTGTCAGGCTAGAGATGAATGAGAGGCCGTTTGCAGGCGTGTCAGATAGGCCCCGCACACTGCGGGCACCAGAAATAGCGGTCGAAAACAAAGAGGATCACGCTACCGCTGGCAAGCAGGATGCCGAGGAAGGCGGCTATGTCTCCTGCGGGATTGTTGAATGTTGCCAGCATTGCTCCCTGAGCAGCGAGGTGTGCCGCGAGGTAGACGACACCCCCTGCCTTGGGCGCGGGCTCGAAAGCCTTCCAGCAGACAAGCGCTGCCAGAAAGTGCACGACGATGGCTACCGGCAGCACAACCATTGGAAAGTAGCTGGCTGTGAGGTCCGCCTCCGCTGGCACCAGATTCAGCCAGAGCATGCTGAGGACCTCCATGAGCGGTGCGCTCAGGAGGCCGGCCAGCACAAGAACGGGATAGCGGACCATAGTCTCAGGCTCAGCTGAAGGTGAACACGCCCTGGTCGATGACCACGTCGCCATTCTGATTGGTGGTGCGGAACAGCGCCGAGTTGCCGTCCACCCACATGGAAACGGTCAGCGCGTCACCAGGAATAACCGGCTTGGAAAACCGGCTCTTCATGCTCTTGAAGCGGCTGGCATCGCCTCCGCAGAGCGAGTGCAGCAGGGCACGTCCAGTGAAGCCCCAGGTGCACAGACCGTGCAGGATCGGCTTCTCGAAACCGCCCATGGCGGCGAAAGAAGGATCCGAATGCAGTGGGTTGCGATCGCCGGAGAGGCGATAGGTCAGCGCCTGGTCTTCCCGGGTCTCATAAGTCATCTGATGATCGGGATCCCGATCCGGGAATTCGATCTTGTCAGACGGTCCACGATCACCGCCCCAGCCCCCTTCGCCCCGGCAGAACAGGCTCGAGGTGGTCTTCAGCAGGGGCTTGCCGGTCGCGACATTGGTTGCAGTGGATTCGAAATTGAGCACTGCGGCTGAACCTTTGTCATAGATGCCGGTGATCTTACCGACGCTCTCGATTTCGCCGTCTGCGGGAATCTCGTCGAAGAGTTCAATGCCCTGCTCGCCGTGCACCATGAGCGCCGGATTGAAGGAGCCGACCTCCTGCATGGGTACGCCGCCGCCGCCAATGATGACTGCGAAGGTGGGTAGCACTTTCTGCGGGGTGTCTTTGGTGTTTTCCGTGGTATAGGCGAGTTCTTCCGTACCCGCACCCACACCTACGGCATAAAGGAGCGCATCCTTAGATGTCCAGCTGCGTTTGCTCGGGGTTCCTACGGCGCCAACGGCATCGGGGTTGATAGGCACGTCTCATTCCTCCAGAAAATCACGAGCGAGCTACCTTAGCGCAATCCTCGAAGCTCTTGCCAGCAGGCGAATTCGTATACACTTGGCCGCGTTTTGACCCTGTTGGAGTCGCTGTTGAACGTGAATGTGCTGCGTCCTGGCCTGTGTGCGGTTGCCATCGCCTGCACCCTGGCCCTGATGGTGACGCTCGCCCCCCACTCGGCGGAAGCGGCGTCCTACAAGCTGCCTGAAAACGGCGACAATGTCGTAGGTGCTGTTACCCGACTGAAACTCGCCTACGAAGACACTCTCGCCGCCGTGGCAGAGCGCAACGGCATCGGCTATCGGGAGATTGTTGATGCGAATCCCGACGTGGATGCATGGATCCCCGGCGAGGGTACGGTGATCGAGCTCCCGACGCAGTACGTGCTGCCGAGCGCGCCGCGGGATGGGCTCGTGATCAATGTGGCTGAATACCGCCTTTACTTCTATCCGAAGGACTCCGACCGGGTCATTACCTATCCCGTCGGCATTGGCCGGTCCGAATTCCGAACGCCTGTGATCGAAACGAAGACCGTGACCCGCATCGAAAACCCGAGCTGGACGCCAACGGCTGCGGCTCGTCGCGAGCATGCAGAAGCCGGTGACATACTGCCTCACGTGGTGCCCCCTGGGCCGGACAACCCGCTAGGGGAGCTGGCGATCCAACTGGCTGCGGACGGCTACTTCATCCACGGCACAAACATGCCCTTTGGCGTTGGCCAGCAGGTCAGTCACGGCTGCATTCGCCTGCACAACGCGCACATCCTGACGCTGTCGGAACTGATTCCGAACGGCACGCCGGTCTACATCGTGAATGAGCCGGTGAAAGTCGGTTTACGCTACGACGAAGTACTGCTCGAGATTCACCGGGATCTCTATGAAGAACCCGATCTCGATACGTTGCAGTTGGTCGTGGAGGAGAAGGCCAGCCACCACGCTGCCAATCTTGATTGGCAGCGGGTAGCGCAAGTCCTGGATGATCTGAAGGGGATTCCCGTCAGGATCGGACCTCAAGCCGCGGTAGCGGCGAGAGGTCAGTAGCAAGCGGACCCTACTTGCGGGCGCAGCAGGTTTCAGCCATGCGCTCGGCGCGCTCGTTGGCTTCGTTAGCAGCGTCCAGTGCGCGGTCAGCAGCAGCCTTTGCAGCGCTGGCTTCGCGGCTGGCAGCCTGAGCGGCGGCGGCAGCGTCGCTACCAGCATCGCCAGCAGAAGCTACCTGGCTTTCAAGAGCAGCAACACGGTTCTGGAGGGCGTCGAGGGCTTCCTGGGATACACATCCGGTGAACAGGAAGAGCGCCGCGAGGGCGAGGAATACATTTTTCACTTTTAGGGTCTCTCTAGGTGTCTAACAGGACACGCGAACCCTACCAATAGCCGTGGGTAATTTGAAGCGTTTATCCGGCCTCCCGACCGGCTTGCAATCAGCCTCGGAGGCCCTGCAGATGAGCTCGGATGGCGTCTGTCCAGGAGGGAGCGTTCTCATATTGAGGACTGTGTCCCGCTTCAGAGATCACAACCAGTTCAGCATCGGCTGCAGCTTCCGCCATGACCTTTGAGGGCTCGATAAAGGGCGCGTCTTCGGCGCCAACCACGACCGTAACCGGGCAATTGAGCTCGCTCATGCGCTCAGTCAGGTCTTCGCGTTCAGCAAAGTAGTTGCCGAGATCGCGGAAGGCGGCCGGATCCATCTGCTCGAGCTTTACCGTGATTCGGCGCCAGTGTTCGGCCTCGCCGAGAAAGTCGATACCCCGCTGGGCGGCAGCGTTAGGCGGCGCATCCCGCATCCCCTTCAGCAGGGCCTGGCAGCCACCCTCGGTGACGAGCTGGTCGAGGTAGGCCTTCACCTTGGGCGGGAAGAGCGTCAGTGGACCCGGAGCCGTATCCATGAGCACCAGTGAACGGAAACGCTCTGGATGATCAAGGACGGCTCGGAGCGCCACCATGCCGCCGAAGGAGTGACCGAGCAGATCACACCGCTCGATGGTCAGGGCATCGAGAAAACCGATCAGGTCCGCAACGTGCTGGGCTTCCGTATAGGGTCCGGCGTTTGTGGAGGCGCCGTGGCCCCGCTGATCCATGGCGATGACGTGGGCTTCGCTTGCAAGGGCCGGGAGCTGATCGACATGACGGCCTCGCATTCTGATGCGATCGCGAGGGTTGTGGATGTGTCGGACCGCAAAGGCGTCGAGGCATTCTTTGGTGAGGTGGTCGAGACGTTTGGAGGCCT
>JBCDDI010000378.1:0-4256 GCA_039180365.1 Pseudomonadota bacterium | reverse complement strand
GAGCTTGCCCGTCTCCGGGTCTCTGAATACCTGACCAAGCGCCTCGAGGCCGTCACCGCTCGCATCGGCAGCCGCCGGCAGCTGCGGCAGCTCGCGACTCAACTCAACGTCCTCCAACGCACGGCGTTCAAGCAAGGCACCACTAGACGCAGCCAGTGCGGCGACCAGGCCCGTCACGAATACGAGCATCAGGTCTGCAAGGTTCGGCAGGTCAAGGCCCGTGCTCGACTCTGCGGTGTCATCAAAACGGGTCTCATGGAAATTACGCATCGACGGGCGCCCCGGATTCAAGATGGCTGAGAGCCGCTTCGTAGGCGTAGCGTCGAAAGCGGCCAATCAGGTAGGCCAGTAGCCCAACCAACAGGCCGAAAACTGTGGTGTCGAAGGCTGTGGCCACCGCTTGAGACAGTGTCAGGAAGTCTCCGCGCCCGAGCGCTGCGATGCCCGGCCCGAGCGGAATCAACGTGCCCATGAGCCCAAGCGTTGGGCCGATGCGCGCCAGGAGATCGGCCCGGCGAATACGCTTCCGCGCGAGATCATCCAGTGCTTCAAGACCCCTGTCTTTGGACTTTTCTATGCCTCCCAGCCACTCGCCAAGCGACAGGCCAATGTCGTAGAGCGTCGCGACGCCGATCAGCAGCAGCGCCGCAATCACCGGCACAAGCAGGAGGTCTACGGCTGCGTGAAGCACGGCCTGAAGATCCATCATCACGCTGCCCCCCGACCGCGAAAGAAACCACCCACAAGCACAAACACCGCCAGAAGCGCCAATCCCAGGACGAGAGGTGTGAGCGGCTCAGCTGCGCTATCAGGCACTCGCGGTTTTAACGCGCGAACGCTCTGCGGGGGCGCCGCAGCTTCCGGCGTGGCCGCCCTTCCCCGGGCCGCATCACGCGCGGCGGTTATAGCCTCGCGAGCTTCGACAGATACACGCTCGGAAATCCAATCCAACATCGGATGATCGGGCCGCGTGTGTCCGCTGCCCGGTAGACCGGCGGTCGCGACCACGGCCGCGAAGCGCTCGCCGAGCTCTGCTACCGTCTCGCTGCTGGCATCCCAGAACCCCTTATGGGCCGCGACCAGCATGACGGCGAGCATGTTGGCCTGCACGGGGCGTTGAGCCTCTTCATCGAGAAAGGCGGCAACACCGATATCGTAGCGGTCGTCAAAGTAAACGGCTTTGCTGTCCTCCCAGATTGTGTCCGGAAACAACTCAGGATCGGTGACTTCCCAGCCCCAGAGGTTCTCGAAGAACGCCATGTTCATGGTCCGCGCGCCGGCATAGCCGTGGGGCATGAGTGACTCGATCCAGGCAGGATTCAGCTGCCGACCCCTGATTTCGCTGACAATGGCGCTCTGCAGCGGCGGCATCTTCGGGTTCCGCGGATCGCTCACATCAATCACGAAGCCCGTTGGCGATTCACCCCTCGCGTTTTCCGCTGCGAGATTGAGGCCGCCGAGGTAGTCGAAAGCATCGTTATTGTCGACGAGGCCGTAGAGATTACTTGCGCGCCCGAGGAAGCTCTGACTCGTGGCAGCGAGGCGCTCCTCAAACTCTGCCTGCTTCGGAACACCGTTTACGTCCACGCCATAGGCGTGGCCGATACGCGCGAGATAGGTGGCGGCGATCTGCGCTCGATCTGACCAGGCACCGGAACGCTCAGCAAGACGGTTAACGCCGGCACCATACTCCCCGGCGGCCGGTGCAAAAACGCGCAGGCTCGCCGTCCGTCCAGCGGCTGCATCAGGGACCGTGGCCAACATACGAGCAACCCAGCTCGCGGCGACCGCGTTTTCAGCGAGCGTTTCCTGACCAGGGTCACGCAACTCTCCGAGCGGGGCGAGCGCCGCCTCCAGCGCTTCGATCAGACTCGGATAGTCGGCAGAGATCGTCTCTGTCGCACCGTCCAGCGCCAGCAGCACGGCCTTATCCAACCATTTCATCTGTTCGCCATAGAGATCGCGAAAGAGGCCGGAGGCGACGAAAGTCACATCCCGGCGCGCCCCGTCTACCCTGAGTGGTAGCCGCTCGAGGCCACTGACAATGCCACGCCCGTTCCAGACCGGGCGTACGCCTAAGAAGTGCAACCCGAAGGAAATCATGACGCCGCCATCGCGCACAGTGTCGCTGGCCCACAGCACTACGGCAGGATTGCCGTCGGTCGCTGGGGCGTCACCGGCAAGCTGCGCGCCGATCTCATAGGCAATGGTGTTGGGGATGAGGCTCGCGTCGAGGCCGTAGAAGTTGCGACCGGTGGGCAGCGCATCTGGTGAGCGCAGCGGGTCGTTGCCCTTGCCGGGTTCAACAAAACGCCCCTCAAGCCCGGCCAGCAGCGCCGCCATCTCGGCCGCCGGTGACGCCTGGAGCGCCGGGGCGGCTTCCGGAGCCGCCATGGACTCGAGCATGGTCTGGAGCGCTTCATCGGACCAGGGCTGACCGAAGACGTGCAGACCCAAGGGCATGAAGTCTTCCTGCATCTCCGTGAGGAAGTGGCCAACCTCATGCACAAGCAGGCTCGGCTCGATCTCCTCAAAAACGATCACCTCGCCGCCGCCGTGCTCCACTTCGAGCTCCGTGACCAGCGCCTCTTTCATACCGAGGGCGATGACTCGCTCCTTGAGCCGCTCCAGCGCCTGAAGACGCGTCGCCTCACCGGCCCGTGAAGGGTCTGCGGCTTCATAACTCTCCACCAGTTGACGCAGCCCAAGGAGCTCGTCGTAAAAGGGCGTTGCCTGAAGCGGTGGCGTCAGATGATCAACCACAACAGCAAGGCCGCGACGCTTCGCCTGCAGTCCCTCGCCAACCCCGTCAACGATGTAGGGATAAAGACCCGGGACGTCTCCGGCCACGATCCGTGCGTAGTCAAAGCGCGCCAGACCCGAGCGCGGACCCGGCAGAAACTCATAGGTTGAATGACGGCCCAGGTGGATGATCGCGTGAGGATCGAGATCCCGGCGCAGCCATTCGTAGAACGCCAGGTATTGGTGTGGCGGGGGGATACTCATGTTGGCGTGGAGCACCTCCTCGTTCACCTCCCAGCCGCGCGGAGGCTGTGGTCCGATAAAGATGTTGCCAAAGCGCAGGCCGGGAAATACGAAGCGGCCGTCGACGGTCATGACCTCGCCGGGCGGTTCGCCCCAGCCGCGGAGCCCTTCGATGCCGTGGCGGCGGAGTGCGGTGCCGAGCCCTCGCAGGGTATCGGTCTGCGTGCTGCCGGCGATGTGTTGTTCATAGGCGATGCGGAGCTGATCGAGTAGGTCTTCCGCGCGCGCGTGGCGATGTGCTGGGGCACCTTCGATGACAAAAGCCAGATCTTTTAAGGCGGCGGCGAGTCGTTCACGGGCAGCTTCCGGCGCTTGCCGGTCAAGGGCATCGTTGATCGCCGCATCGAGGGCGGCAAGGGGCCCGTACTGCATCTCCTGGCGCACAGCGTTCGGCAGCGTGCCGAAGAATTCATCATACTCAGAGAGCGCCAACGTGAAGGCGTCTTGCGCCATGGCCGCTAAGGCATCGTTGTTTTCCGGCAGGTTGACGGCGCGGGCCTGCATCTCGGTGAGCAACGCATCTTTGCTCGCCGGCAGGGGGCCAGTGCTGTAGCCCTCAGCCTTCAGTCGCTTGAGGAGCTTGAAGAGGGTTTCAGGCACGTCCAGATTGTCCGCGCCGATATTGTGCCGCCCCGGTGGATGGTTGTAGTAGATGATGGCTAGCCGCTTCTCCGCGTTGCTTGCGCCTTGCAACCGCGTCCATCCGGCCAGCCGCCGCGCCGCACTCTGCACCTCCTCCTCGATCGGGAGCGTGACCTTAACCGCGATACCGGATATGGGATCGAGCTGCAGCGGGGCTGCGGCGGCGAGCACCATGGGCTGACTCGCGCCGGAAAGCTCGGGCATGGCAATGCGGTAATAAACGCTATCCGTAGGCAGGCCCGCCTCGCTTTGCCGCCAGGCCTCAGGACTGAGTTCCTGCAGCCGGATACCTTTCAGGAGCGGAACCCTGAGTTCAGCCAGGGCCGCATCGGCCCGTCCGCGTTCAGCGCCGCCAAGGGCGAAGTCCTGCAACATCACGATCCCCGCCGGCGCCAGGTCCTTGATCGTCTCGAGCGCCTGAGCGGTAAAGCCGCCCCAGTCCGCGAAGACCGACCGGCAGCGCAAGGATTGCGCGAGCAGTGCTGCGCAAAGCGCTTCATGCAGATCGACGTTCCCTGCCTGATCGCCGGTGTCGTAGTCGAGGAGGAGAATCAGCGGCGTCCCTTCGG
>JBCDDI010000377.1:0-4259 GCA_039180365.1 Pseudomonadota bacterium | reverse complement strand
GGGGGGTGGTTCGTCAGCGCCGCGCATCCTGAGTCAGTCGCCGGGGTAGAACAAACGAGTTTTTATAACGCCTGGTTTAGCCGAGCTAAGTTTTGCCGGCGCAACCTGCCTAACCTGCGCAGATGCGTTCATTGATTTGTCATATTCACGCCTTTTTCACGTTGACGTTAGCCTGGCTAACTTCGCCGGCAGGAAAACTCGTTTGTCGCCTCCCCGCTTCGACTGCACCATGCCGCCCCGCAGCTGACTGATCCCTGAGCGGGAAAAACAGCCAGCGCAAAGAACATTGCCCAGCCGCTGAAGGGGCCCCCTGAAACATACGCCGCGGCGGCGCCCATAAACAGAAGAGGAACGACAGTGAACAATCAACAAACCGAGGTCCTGACTCCGCAGAACTCTCAGCTGATCTTCATCGACCACCAGCCGCAGATGGCCTTTGGTGTGCAGTCGATCGATCGTCAGGCGCTGAAAAACAACACCGTGGGGCTGGCGAAGGCGGCGAAAGTCTTTGATATCCCCACCACCATCACCACCGTGGAAACGGACAGCTTCTCCGGTCACACCTATCCGGAACTGCTGGCTGTGTTTCCCGACCACCCGCTGCTTGAGCGGACCTCTATGAACTCCTGGGATGACATGAAGGTGCGTACGTCGCTGGCAGAGAACGGCCGACGCAAGATCATCGTTTCCGGTCTCTGGACGGAGGTCTGCAACTGCACCTTCGCGCTTTCTGCGATGCACGACGCCAACTATGAGATCTACATGGTGGCGGATGCGTCCGGTGGCACCTCTGTAGAAGCCCACGACTTCGCCATGCAGCGCATGGTTCAGGCGGGCGTGGTACCGGTCACCTGGCAGCAGGTTCTGCTTGAGTGGCAGCGCGACTGGGCCCATCGGGACACCTATGACGCTGTTATGGACATCGTTCGCGAGCACTCGGGTGCCTACGGCATGGGCGTCGACTATGCCTACACCATGGTCCATGGCGCTGAAGAGCGCTCCGCTCACGGCGAACGTCTGGAGCCTCAGCCGGCTGAAGTCGCCGCCTGAAGCCAGCCGTAATAAAGGAGCCGGAGATGCTGGAATTGAGATCCGCCGACGACCGTGGCTTTGCCGATTTCGGCTGGCTGAAGAGCCGTCACTCGTTTTCTTTCGGTAGCTACTACGATCCCGAGCACATGGGCTTCGGCCCGCTCAGGGTCATCAATGAAGACCGGGTGGAAGCGGGTCGTGGCTTCGAGCCACACGGTCATACCGATATGGAGATCCTCTCCTATGTGCTGACGGGTGCCCTCGAGCACAACGACAGTATGGGTAACGGCTCGGTTATCCGACCGGGAGACGTGCAGCGGATGTCCGCCGGTACCGGGGTGACTCACAGTGAGATGAATCACTCCGATACGGACGGCGTGCACTTCCTGCAGATCTGGATCCTGCCGGAGCGGCAGGGCAGTGAGCCTGGCTATGAGCAGCGTCACTACGCGGCCGATAGGAAGCGGAACCAGCTGAGGCTGGTGGGTTCCCGTGACGGTCGCGAAGGATCCGTCACCATTCATCAGGATGTGGACCTCTACGCCACACTGCTCGCGAAAGGCGAACAGGTGTCGCATGAACTTGCCCCGGGCCGGCTTGCCTGGCTGCAGGTGGTGAGCGGTAGCCTGACCCTGCGAGGGCAAAGGCTGGAAGCGGGCGATGGCGTTGGTGTTACGGCGTCGGGAATGCTCGACATTCAGGCGCTCGCTGAGTCTGAAGCGCTGCTCTTTGATATGACCGGTGGTCAGCTTCAGTGACCGATCTGATCCTGCATAACGGCCGTATCCGCACCCTCGATCCGGACCAGCCGACGGCAACGGCCGTTGCCGTGGAGGACGGTCGCTTTCAGGCGGTCGGCTCTGAGGGGGACGTGATGCCCCTCAGAGTCAGCGCCACAAGAGTGATCGACCTTGGTGGACGGACGCTGATACCCGGTCTCAACGACTCTCACACCCACGTGATCCGGGGCGGACTGCACTACAACATGGAGCTGCGCTGGGAGGGTGTGCCGTCTCTGGCGGACGCACTCGCGATGTTGAAGGCTCAGGCCGATCGCACGCCCGCTCCGCAATGGGTGCGGGTGGTGGGCGGCTGGTCCGAATTCCAGTTCGCCGAACGACGCATGCCGACACTGACCGAAATTAATCAGGCGGCACCCGACACGCCGGTGTTCATCCTGCATCTCTATGACCGGGCACTGCTGAATCGTGCAGCCCTTGAAGCCGTTGGTTTCACCAAGGACTCGCCGAACCCGCCGGGCGGCGTGATCCATCGTGATCGCCAGGGGAATCCTTCCGGCATGCTCATTGCGGAACCAAGTGCGCTGATTCTCTATTCAACGCTGGCGCTGGGCCCGACGCTTTCCTTCGAGGATCAACTCAACTCTTCGCGCCATTTTCAGCGCGAGCTGAACCGCCTCGGCGTGACGAGCGTGATCGATGCCGGCGGTGGTGGGCAGAACTACCCGGAAGACTACGCCGTTATCGAGAGGCTGCACGAAGACGGACTCATGACCGTGCGCATTGCCTATAACCTGTTCGCCCAGAAACCGGGAACGGAGCTCGCTGACTATGAGCGTTGGACGGACCTGCTGGAGCCGGGGCAGGGTGATGCCATGCTGCGGATGAACGGCGCCGGCGAAAATCTTGTCTGGTCTGCGGCCGATTTCGAGAACTTTCTCCAGCCGCGCCCGGGTCTCGATGGGGATATGGAACGCGATCTGGAAGCGGTTACCCGTACCCTCGTGGAGCACCGCTGGCCGTTCCGAATCCACGCCACCTACGATGAATCGATTACCCGCTTTCTCGACGTCTTCGAGAAGGTCAATGCCGACACGCCCTTCGACGGCCTGCGCTTCATCATCGACCATGCGGAGACGATTCGGCCGGCGAGCATCGAACGGATTCGGGAATTGGGTGGTGGTATCGCCATCCAGCACCGCATGGCCTTCCAGGGCGAGTACTTTGTTGAGCGCTATGGCGCCGACGAGGCGGCGCAGACGCCGCCGATCTCGGACATGCTCGCGATAGGCGTGCCCGTGGGCGGTGGCACGGATGCAACCCGCGTCGCTTCTTTCAACCCCTGGGTGTCCCTCTACTGGCTGACGGCCGGGCGTACCGTCGGCGGCCTGGAACTCTATCCGGAAGACAAGCGCCTTGATCGCGAGCAGGCCCTCAGGCTCTGGACCAAGGGCAGCGCCTGGTTCTCCGGCGAGCAGGCGCAGAAGGGTGCGATTCGTGTCGGTGAGTATGCGGATGTGGCCGCGCTCTCAGCCGACTACTTTGCCGTTCCCGAGGAGGAGATTAAGAGCATATCGGCGGTGCTGACCGTTGTGGGTGGCGAGGTGGTTCATGGCGATGGCGACTTCAGCGATCTGGCCCCGGCGCTGCCGCCGGCCAGTCCGGATTGGTCACCCGTGCGCGCCTCTGATGCCTATAGAGGTGGACACTGGCAAGCTGCCGATGCGAAGCCCCTGGTCGCCGGAGCCCTGCCGGGCTGTGCTGTCCACGGGCACGGCCATCACCACGACCACAGCCACGGCGGCAAACCGGTTGATCCTTTCTGGGGCAGTCTCGGCTGCACCTGTTTTGCGTTCTGACAGCCGGTTGCCTGAGTCATGAATAACGTACAGCCCAATGTGAGTGCCGCCGGTACCACGCCCGCGGAAGACTCGGCCTGGGCACCCCTCAAGCTGCCCCTGTTCCGCATGATCTGGATTGCTGCGCTGGCATCAAACATCGGCACCTGGATGCACGATGTGGGTGCGGGTTGGCTCATGACGTCGCTCTCGCCGTCGCCGCTCATGGTAGCCCTTGTGCAGACGGCGACCACGCTGCCGGTGTTCTTTCTGGCCATGCCGGCCGGGGCTTTATCGGACATCATCGATCGACGCCGCTATCTCATGGCTGTGCAGATCTGGATGATGGGGATCGCGCTGCTGCTGACCTGGACGGTCCTCAGCGGCGTGATGACGCCGTGGCTGCTCGTGCTGCTCACCTTCGCCATGGGCCTTGGAACTGCCATGATGCTGCCTGCCTGGGCGGCGGTGACGCCGGAGGTGGTGCCGAAGGCGCAGCTGTCCTCTGCGGTGGCCTTGAACAGCATGGGCGTTAACGTCGCCCGTGCCATAGGTCCGGCCATCGCTGGGGTAATTGTTTCCTTCGCTGCCAGCGGTAGAGCACGTAGATCACACCGAGGTAGGAGAGCGCGTTCAGGGCAAAAACGGC
>JBCDDI010000376.1:0-4262 GCA_039180365.1 Pseudomonadota bacterium | reverse complement strand
GGGGGCTGGTCTGTAGCGGTCCCTGGCTTAGCGGACAAAGTCTGAGCGGACAAAGACTGAGCGGACGACGACTGAGCGGTCGAAGGCTGAGCGCTTACCGACTGAGCTGCAGTGCCGAGGCTGTTCATGGAGGTACCGGTGCAAGGGAAACAACGGAGGATGGGTGAGGCCGCGTGAAGGTTGCATCGACGTGAGTCCGGCGCCTGTCGAACAATCTGCAGCGGCCTACAGCGGCCTATCGCGCCTAAGGTTGCTTCAGCGTGGGAAGCGGTTGACCGGGCCTTCACGAAGGCGCCCCTAGGCTGCGAGCTTTTCCAACTCTACGGGCAGTGATGGCCCTCAAAGCAACCCTGGATAAGCTCCGCGACTGGATGCGGGCCCGAGGATGGCAGCCCCTCGAACACCAGGAGGCGGCCTGGGCTTCCTATCAGGCAGGCGAAGAAGGTCTGATCTCAGTACCTACCGGCATGGGTAAAACCTATGCCGCTTACTTCGGTGCCCTGGCGGCTCTTGCAGAACGCCCGGAGGTGGGCTTGCGCGTGCTCTGGCTGTCGCCGCTTCGGGCCATGGCCCGCGATATTGAAACGGCGCTCCGCGCGCCCGTGCAGGAGCTGGCGCTGCCGATTGAGGTTGCATCCCGCACCGGCGACACCTCGAGCTACCGCAAGCGCAAGCTTCGTGAGCGTCTGCCGCATGTCCTTGTCACAACGCCGGAGTCGCTGTCGCTGCTGCTCTCGTACGAGGATGCCACCGAAAAGTTCGGTGCCGTGGACCTCGTGGTGGTGGATGAATGGCACGAGCTCCTCGGCAGCAAGCGCGGCACACAGACAGAGCTTGCGCTCGCCCGGCTGCGAACTCTCAATCCCGTTATGAAGACCTGGGCGCTTTCCGCGACGCTGAATGATCTACCCGCGGTGGCGCAGGCGGTGTTGGGGCCTGGGCGTCCCAGCCGGATCATAGAAAGCGGAGAACCGCCGCGCCTTGAGTTGCGCACCATTCTCGGTGACGACAGTGCCTACCTGCCCTGGTTTGGATTTCTGGGGGGCACGCTCTTTGATGAGGTGGTTGCCGCCCTGGATCCTGAGCGATCGACCCTGCTCTTTACGAACACCCGCAATCAGGCAGAGCGCTGGTTCAGAGCCATCGTGGAACGGAAACCGGAGTGGTTCCCGCGCCTTGGGGTGCACCATGGTTCCATCGATGGGGTTGAACGGAAGCGGGTCGAGGACGGGCTGGCCTCGGGGGCCGTGACGATTGTCATCTGCACCACCTCCCTCGATCTCGGCGTTGACTTCACGCCCGTGGAGCGGGTTTTTCAGATCGGCTCACCGCGTGGCGTGGCGCGCATGCTGCAGCGGGCCGGACGCTCCGGGCATCGTCCGGGTGCCGCCAGCGAAATCTGCCTCGTGCCGACGCACGCCATGCAGCTCATCGAATTTGCCGCGCTGCGTCGGGCCATCGACGACGGTCGCCTCGAGGACCGTCATGGCCTTGACGCGCCCGTCGACGTTCTTGTGCAGCATCTTGTTACACTGGCAGCCGGTGGCGGCTTTGAAGCAGAGACACTCTTCAAGGAAGTCCGCAGCACCTGGGCCTATCGTGAGTTGGATCGGGAGACTTTCGACTGGGTTTTGCGTTTCCTTGAGTCGGGCGGCTCGGCGCTTCGGAGCTACCCGAACTATCGGCGCCTGCAGCAGGAGGATCAGAGCGGCCGCTATCGGGTTAAGGACGAGCAGATCGCCCGCCGACACCGGATGGCCATTGGTACGATCACGGGGAACAGCAGCTTCCGCGTTCGCTTTCGGAACGGTCGGGAACTTGGCCACATCGAAGAGAGCGCGCTGGCGCGGTTGCAGCCTGGGGACAAATTTCTCTTCGCCGGCCGGGCCCTGGAACTTGTGTTCATGCGCGGTACGGACGTCTGGGTTAAGGCGTCCCGGGCGGCCGAACACGCGCCCAAGTGGATCGGCGACGAGCTGCCCCTATCGGAGCCGCTGGCCGATGCGGTGGTGAGCATACTGGCGGGCCTCCGGCAGGAACTGCTTGCCGGTTCCATAAACGTCGAGCGCGGTGAAGAACCCCCGGAGCTGACTCGCGCCCGGCGCATGCTCGCGCTTCAGGCCCAAGTGGCCCGGGTTCCCGGTGCGCGTCAGATCCTTGCGGAACTCTGCGATCCATCGAAGGAAAGCCAGGTAGTAAGCACTTCGGGGAGCAATGGCCGCGCTGCGGGCGGCAGTCACTTATTCCTGTATCCCTTCGCGGGCCAGTTGGCCAATCGTCTGCTTGCCTCCTTGCTTGCCTGGCGCATCAGCCAGCGCTGGCCGGTGACCTTTGCCTTGTCTGCCAATGAATACGGCCTCGAACTCCATGCGGCAGAACCTTTCGACTTTACTGAGGCCCTTAAGGATCCAATGCTCTTCGACCGCAGCACCTTGCACGAGGACGCGCTGCAGGCGGTCAATGCAGCGGAACTGGGCCGGCGTCAGTTCCGTCGCGTGGCTCGAGTAGCCGGTCTCATTGATGAGGGCCTGCCTTCTGCGCGCAAATCCGCGCGTCAGCTGCAAACCTCGGCAGGCCTGCTCTATGACGTGTTTGCCCAGCACGAAGCGGACAACCTGCTGTTCCTGCAGGCGCAGCAGGAAGCGCTGGATATTCATTTCGAACCCGAACGACTGCACGGAGTGCTGGCGCGACTCTCCGCCGAGGGCCTCGAGATTGTTCGCACCGAGCGCCCGTCGCCGATGTCCTTTGCGCTGACTCTGGATCGAGTGGAAGCGCGCGTTTCCTCGGAGACGCTGCGGCGGCGGGTTGAGCGTCTGAAGGCTGAGTGGATCGCCGCAACCGAGGCAGCGGTGCCGTCGCAGGACGAGCGGCAGGCTGCCTCGTGAGAATCGAGCTTGCCGGCGCCTCGGTGGTGCTGTTGCCTGAACGGGCGCTTTATCTGCCAGACCATGAAGCGCTGCTTGTTGCCGACGTGCACGTGGGGAAAGTAGAGACCTTTCAGCGCCACGGCATTGCCTTACCTTCAGAAGCCGGAAGCACAGAACTCGAGCGCCTCGGGATGCTGCTCGAACGCTACCGGCCACGGGAGCTCTGGGTTCTTGGGGATCTCGTGCACGGCCCCGAAGCGCTGCGTGCGGAAGGCATGGCCGCGCTCGCTGAAGCGCACCGGCAGGTGGCCTTCAAACTCGTGAATGGGAACCACGACCGTCACCTCTCGCAGCTGCCGGCGAGCTGGGGGTTCTCAAGCTATCCCGAGGGTATCCGCCTCGGTGCCTTCACACTCCGGCATGAACCTATCGCCGGGGGAGGCGGTTACACCCTTGCCGGACATCTGCATCCTACCGCCGTCCTCCGTGGCAGCAGTGACCGGCTGCGCCTGCCGTGCTTTCACTTTGGTGCCGAGCTTGGACTGCTGCCGGCCTTCACCACGTTCTCCGGTGGCCCGCCGGTAGATATCCAGTCCGGGGCTACCTACGTCATTGCCGACGGTGAGGTGTTGGCGCTTTAGGCGGCAGGCAGTTACAACAGCAGATCCATGAAGTCAGCAACCTCCATCAGCGGTAGCCGCCCCGGCTACAGAAAGGCGTCTTATGCAGCTGCTCGTTGAAAAAGACGGCGGCCTCGAGTGCCCGCGGGGCGCCTTTACGGTCGATCCGGTCAGGCCCGCGGAAGTTGCCGTGATCACCCACGCCCATGCGGATCACGCGCGCCCGGGTAGCGGCCTCTACCACTGCTCTCGAGAGGGACTTGCCTACACGCGCGCTCGGGTGGGTGAGCACGCGGAGCTTGTGGCGCATGATTGGGGGGAACCCTTTCAACTTGGCGCGGCCCAGGTGTCTCTGCATCCGGCCGGCCACATCCGCGGTTCGGCGCAGGTACGGGTGGAAATCGATGGGGAAGTCTGGGTGGTGTCCGGCGACTACAAACGCCAGTCGGACCCGACCTGCACTCCTTTCGAGGTGGTGCGCTGTGACGTCTTCATTACCGAGGCCACCTTCGCGCTGCCGGTGTATCGCTGGGATCCGCCGGAACAGGTTGCGGAGGCGATTCTTGCCTGGTGGGAGAGCAATCGGGCGGCCGGGCGCTGCTCTATGCTCTTCTGCTATGCCCTCGGAAAGGCGCAGCGCCTCCTTGCGGAACTGCACGCGCGCTGCGACCGCCCGGTCTACATTCACGGGGCTCTGGAAGCGCTCACGGAAGCCTACCGACGCGACGGGGTGGCGCTGCCAGAAACCATCAACGCGACGCAGGCGCCCCGC
>JBCDDI010000375.1:0-4266 GCA_039180365.1 Pseudomonadota bacterium | reverse complement strand
CTTGCACGTGGAAGAAGCCAAAGCCCTCCACGACCACGCAACAACCGCCGGTGCAGAACTCATCAAAGATCTCGCGGACGAACCCTGGGGCATCCGGGAATTTGGCCTCCGCACACCGGACGGGCATCGAATCATGATCGGCCAGCGCTTGAGCTAGGCCACGGCACTCTCAGCCGGTGAGCCCGGCCTTGGCCGCCGCCATGGTCTGCTGAGTCACTTCGAAGCGATCGTCAGCCCAGGGCATGGGCATGAGTACGGGATGCTCAACCCCCGCCTCCACGTAAGCGCGCACAAACTCGCCGACCTCATTGGCCGTGCCGACAAAATTGATTGCCTGGATCATGCGCTCGGAAATGGCGGCGAGCGCACCGTCCCGATCCTTCTCTGCCTGACGCGCACGCAGCTCATCCACTTCATCATCGAAGCCCGCGCGGCGAAACATACGTGCGTAGCCATCGGCCATCGCATAGTTGAAGAGATCCTTACGTGCCGACTTTGCGGCCCGATCGAGCGTCGAGACGGCCGCATGCACATAGGCAAAAATCTTCGCGTTGCCACCGTTGCGCACCGCGGCCACGGACTCCCCCACATGGCTCGACGGCAGGTAGTTGAGCAGCACGCCGTCGGCGACCTCCCCCGCCAGCTTGAGCATCTGCGGGTTCAGCGCCGCCATGACAATCTTCGGCCGCCGCTCACCGAGGCGGACGGCGAGCCGGAATCGCTTCACCTGCCAGAAGTCGCCTTCGAAAGTCACAGACTCGCCGGACAGGCATTCCCGCAGGAGGGCGACGTACTCGCGCATCATGGCAATCGGTCGCTCCGTGCTGGCCTCCCCATGCTGGCGCAGGATGCCGGGCGCGGAAACGCCAACGCCAAGCCAGACGTCCGCATCAGGGCTCATGGCCTGCAGCGTCGCCGCAGACATAGCCGCCAGGGGCGGCGTCCGCAGCTGCACGGGCACAATGCCCGTTGCCAGATCGAGCTTCGGAGCCACCGCAGAAACACCACCCAGCAGCGAAAACGCATCGGTGCCCGTGGCCTCCACGGTCCAGAGGGAGCGATAGCCGAGCTCATCAGCGAGCCGCGCGACGTCGAGGACGCCTCTGGGACCGAGCACGGCCAGGCTGCCGAAAGTAACGCCGAGGGGGGTAGAAGAGTCAGCCATAGTGAGTTCACTTGTGGTCAAAGGGAAAGGCCGGGTACTTTAGCACCGCGCTGGCCGAAGCCGGCAACGCCATCAAAAACAGCGGATCATATTTAAACTTGAGCCACTACGACGACGAGATCGCGGTCACCCGCCTGGATGACAACCACTATCGAGGCCACGTGCACGGTAGCTGGAACATCGGCGACAACCCGAACGGCGGCTATCTGGTCTCCATTGCGCTGAACGCTCTGCTCGACGCGCTTCCACACCCGGATCCGGTCTCCGTGACGACCCACTTCCTGCGCCCGGGCAGTCCCGATGCCGACTGCGACGTGACCATCGACATCGTCCGTACCGGCCGCACGCTCTCTACGGCCCGCGCAACGCTCAGCCAGGACGGCAAAGAACGCATCACCATGCTTGCCGCCTGCGCAGATCTTGATACCTCCGCCGGGGTGGACACTCCGCTTACGCTGGAAGCGCCGACCCTGCCGGCACCGGAGGATTGCGTGCAGCGTTCGGAAAAAACGCAGGGCCTGCATCTGCCGATTCTGAGCCGCCTGGATACCCGTCTCGATCCGTCCTGTGCAAAAGCCGGGGAAAGCGGCCGGGCGCGCATGGCTGGCATGATCCGCTTTTCCGATGAACGGGATCCGGACACACGCTCCCTGTTGCTCTTCACCGATGCCTTTCCCCCGTCTCCGCTGCCCTATCTCGGACTCATCGGCTGGGTGCCGAGCCTGGAGCTCACGGTGCACGTCCGGCGCCGCCCGGCGCCGGGATGGATCTTTGCGGAGTTTGAAAGCAAAGATCTCAATGAAGGCCGTATGCTCGAAAGCGGCGCCCTCTGGGACAGCACCGGTGCTCTGGTTGCCCAGAGCCGCCAGCTAGCGCTGGTGATGAACCGCATCTGAGAAAGCCCGGCATGTCTCGCAGCGCACGCATCGGCGCCGGTCTGCTGCTCGGCCTCGCCGCCGGCTACCTGCTCTGGCCCATGCCGAAGTCCGAACGCTGGGCGATTGCTTCGGATCCGGCACTGCTGGCGGGAAAAACGGCCTATCTGCAGCAACTTGCCGACGAACACCAGCAAAGCTCCGAGGGTAGCCCCCCACCCAATGTGCTGCTGATCGTCGCTGACGATCTGGCTCGCCATGACCTCAGCTATCAGGGTGGCCGCCTCAAAACACCGAACATCGATCAGTTAGCGGCTCAGAGCCATACCTTCACGAGCGCCTATGCCAACGCCGCCATCTGCGCCCCGTCGAGAGCCGCCCTGCTGACCGGGCGGGTGCAGAACCGGTTCGGTTTCGAATCGCAGCCCATGCAGCGTTACGTACGCAACCGCGGCGAGTTTCTCGGTTTCCGCTATCTCATCGATACGGATGAAATGCGGCCCTTCCTGCTCGACAGCTACCCCAGCGCCGAGCAGATGGCCAACCAGGGCCTCCCGGCAAGTGAGATTACGCTGGCCGAGGTATTCAAGGCGCAAGGGTATCGAACCGGCATCTTCGGCAAATGGCACCTCGGCTACGCCGCCGATAATGGTCCGGCGCAATTCGGCTTCGACACTGCGTACGGCTTCCGGGAAGCCTTTACACTCTTCGCGCCGGAAGACGATCCAGAGATCGTTGCGCATCATCACGATCTCTTCTGGGAAGAGCACATCTGGTCCATGGGCCGGTCCGGGCCCTCAGCGATCATCCGCGATGGCCAGCCCGTTGACGAAAAACGCTACTTAACCGATGCCATCGCTGCAGAAACCAGCGCCTTCATCCGCGATGCTGCCAACGCCGGCGAGCCGTTTTTCGCCTACGTTCCCTTCAGCGCCCCGCACACACCCTTCCAGGCCCGACGCGAGGACTACGAGGCCATCACTGAAACCAGGGATCACAACGAACGCGTTTATCTCGCCATGATCCGCCGCCTCGATCACGCCGTTGGAGAACTCGTTAACACGCTGCAGGCCGAGAACGTACTCGACAACACGCTGATCATCTTCACCAGCGACAACGGCGGCGCCGCCTACACAGAAGCTACGGACAATGGCCCGCTTCGCGGTGGCAAGTTCACACAGTTCGAAGGAGGGCTCGCCGTGCCGCTCATCGTCCACGAACCTGGCCAGACCAGCCAGCGACAGGTCGCGGAGCCGGTCTGGCTCACCGACCTTTTCGCCACGCTGCTCGAAGCCAGCGGCGCACCGCTACCTGATGACCGAGCCTATGACAGCGTTTCCCTCACTGCCTCGCCCATTCCAGCGCGACCCCGCTTCTGGCGCAGCGACTTTAACCTCGCCATACGCAGCGGCGACTGGAAACTGATCGTCAATCGGCGCGAGAACACGGTCCTTCTCTTCAATCTCGCGGAGGATCCCGCTGAGGCTCGCGACCTCAGCGCTCAAGAGCCGGAAAAGGTGGCTGAGCTTCAGCAGCAGCTCACGACCTGGGAAACGGCGCTTGCGCCTGCGAAGTGGCCGCGGGTGATGGACTATCGCTTCGACGATGCGACCGGGAGCTACTGGTTTGCGATCTGAAGGCCTGAAATCCTGACTCTTCGACTTCAGCTCGTCTCAGCAAACTCCATAGCAGCAGTCCCACGCTGGCCGTCACTACAAGGCTCGTAAACAACGGAGCACCTCCCCCAAGGTTGTAACGCCCAGATACCGTAACTCGTGTTCTGAGCGATCCCTATCGAGAACAAGTCAGGGGGGTGTAACTGAGTTTACCGGGACATGTGTGGCCCGCCCGGTGCAGCCTCAGCGCCTTCAGTGCAAGATTTCCGGCATCGAATTAGACTCACGGGTAGCCGGGGACGAATCGACACCCGCGCATATTTCACTCGCCGGAAGCGATGAACGTGAGCAGCATGAAAGAGCGAACACTGGGCCTCATCTGGATTCTATTGGCCTGCCCGCTGATACCGGGGATCGCCAACGCACAACAGGATGGGGGGATTCCGGCGCAGGAGAACTTCGAAACCCTGTACCCGGGCAAAGCGTATTCCCCCTGGGCACGACGGCCCTTCCCCAGCCAGGTGTTCTGGGGCGAAACCCACCTGCACACGGGGCTCTCGCTGGATGCTGGCTTGTTTGGCAACACAACCGGCCACGACGAGGCCTATCG
>JBCDDI010000374.1:0-4284 GCA_039180365.1 Pseudomonadota bacterium | reverse complement strand
GCAGCATCACGTTCAGCTCAAAATTGCCGGACTGGCCGCCAACGGTGATCGCCGCATCGTTGCCGATGACCTGGGCGGCGACCATGGCGGCGGACTCCGGGATCACCGGATTGACTTTGCCCGGCATGATCGATGAACCGGGCTGCAATGCTTCGAGGCTGATCTCACCCAGGCCCGCGAGGGGCCCCGAGTTCATCCAGCGCAGATCGTTGGCAATCTTCATGATGGAAACGGCCAGGGCTTTCAGCTGCCCCGAAAGGGCGACTGCCGCGTCCTGGGAACCGATCAGAGGAAAGAAGTTGTTCGCCGATCGGAAACCCGTGCCCGTCGTTTCTGCGAGGTGCTCGGCGAACCGATCGGCAAATTCCGGATGGGTGTTGATACCCGTGCCTACGGCGGTGCCGCCCAGGGCAAGCATACGAACGCCCGGCAACACGGCTTCAAGGAGCGTGAGGTTATTGCGCAGCTGATCGGCCCAGCTCATGAGGCTCTGACTGAGCGAGACAGGCATGGCATCCATAAGGTGGGTGCGACCGGTCTTAAACTGATCTGCAACGCTTTCGGCTTTGTTTTCGATCGCGGCAATGAGCGCCTCAAAAGCCGGCAGCAGCTCCCGTTCGACCGCGAGGGCGGCGCTCACATGGATCGCCGTGGGGATGACGTCGTTGCTGCTCTGTCCGAAGTTCACGTGATCGTTGGCGTTTACCGAGTCGCCGAGCGCTGCGGAGGCGAGGGTGGCAATCACTTCGTTGGCATTCATGTTAGAGCTTGTGCCTGATCCCGTCTGGAAAACGTCGACGGGAAAGTGATCCATCAGATCCGAACGGCCGCGCAGCTCGGAGCAGGTGCTCACAATGGCGTCCGCCATGGCTGCGTCGATGCAGCCGAGCTCGCCGTTGGTTTTGGCCGCTGTCTCCTTGATCAGCAGTAGAGCTTCGATGAAGGGTCTCGGCATGCGCGTGCCGCTCACTGGAAAATTCAAGATGGCGCGCTGCGTCTGGGCGCCAAACAGCGAATCAGCATCAATCTCCAGTTCGCCCATACTGTCTCTGACGAGTCTTGTTGATCCAGCCATTGCTTCCTCGAGGTTGGCTTAGTTCGGAGAGAGATGCTGGTGACTGAGCACGCTGAGTTCGTGCGTGCAGCGGCGGACGATCCTGCGTTCCCGTTCCGTACGAGCGAGTTCGTGCATACTCGTTATGATGCGATACACGTTGTCCAGTGTCAGGCAGCGCCAGTGGCGTGGTACCTGGTCGTCGCAGATCACCGCGAGTAACACATGGTAGGCGCGCAGATAGATCCGCCAGTTGTCGACCTCCTCGCAGAGGCTGATGTAGGCGCTCAGGAGCCCGGGGTCGTCAGGGAAACGCCCCAGGCGTACGGAACGCTCCAGGTCAAAGGCAGAAAACATCGGTGGCGTCAGCTTTGGTTCGCGTTGTCGGCGGTTTACGCAATCGTGTGTGGAAGCCCGAATGATAGATTTAAATGAGAATGATTATCAATCAATATAACAGGCCTCGACGGTCGTCAGGTTAAACCGGGTGGTCACCCATTCCCTCCTCGAAAAAACGCTCGAATAAGTGCTTGTGAAAGTTGCCCGCTATGAAAATCGTATTTGTTGTCGTCTGCGCCCTGCTGGTGGTGCTGCTCAGCGTCGGAGCCGTGTTCATGCCTGAGCTGAATCGACTCCTCTATCAGCGCTCACTGTTCACCGGGGCCGAGCAGCACCAGCATTTCACCCAGCAGCACGAGTACTACCCGGTCAATGAGATGGCGCCGGCGGCAACGCCCCATGAGCTTCCGCCTGGAGAACCCTTTGCGCTGCCGGAGTCGTTCGTCCACGGCGACCGGGTGATCAACACGGAAGCCTTCCTCACGCACACGGATACCGCGGCGCTGCTAGTGCTGCACGACGGCCGAGTGCGCTTTGAAAACTACTGGCTCTCGGGCGGTCCAGAGGTGCCCTGGCTCACCCACTCGGTTTCCAAGAGCCTGGTTGCGACCGCCGTGGCGCTGGCACTGCAGGAGGGCCTGATTGAGGATCTGGGTGATTCCATCAGCAACTACGTGCCGGCGCTCATGGGAAGCGGTTTTGACGGCGTCTCCATTCGCGACGTCCTGCAGATGTCTTCCGGGCTGCGCTGGAATGAGGACTACGCGGACCCGGAGTCGGACCTCAACCGCTTCGGCCTGACGATGCTCACCGGATCCTCCTATGACAGCTTCGTGGCCGGTCGAGTCCGGCAGCGGCCGCCCGGTGAATACATGCACTACGTCGGCATGAATTCGCAGGCGCTGACCATGCTCGTGCGCGCGGTGACCGGCCGAAGCCTTGCCGACTATCTTGCCGAAAGACTCTGGCAGCCCCTCGGTGCCCAGGACCGCGCCTACTGGAGCACGGACGGCGAGGGCGTTGAGCTCGGCCTCGGTGGCCTATCGGCCAGCGCCCGGGATCTCGCCAAGCTAGGTGAACTCTACCGGCTCGGTGGCAGCTGGCACGGCGCTCCGCTCCTGGACCCGGCATGGGTGACCGCAGCGACCACTGTTCAGGCTCCACATCTGGCGCGGGGTGAGCGAGCCAACGCGCAGCACACCATGGGCTACGGCTACCACTGGTGGTTGCCGGACGGCGACGATCAGGACTACTCAGCCATAGGCATCTATAACCAGTTCGTTTATGTCAGTCCGGCTCACGAGGCCGTGATCGTGAAGCTCTCGGCCTACCGCGATTACGCGACCAGTCACGAGCCCTCGGCTTATCTTGAAGCCGAGACCTTCTCGCTGTTTCGCACTCTGGTGGCAGGCCTCGCGAAGTAGGGTCCTGAGCTTGACTGCGGACGCGCATTGATGGGTCGGCGCCGCCGCAGCTAAGATGGCGGATTGCGAATGATTTTCATTTTTGTGGATTCGAGCATCATCGGAGCAGCGGCATTCAGCGTGATTCTGGCCATTGCCTCAGCGGCTGTGACGCACTTTGCCGTTCGCTATGCGGCGGGGACCGGGCGCCTGGGCGCTATGGCCGTTGCTTTCGGGCTCCTTTCGGCAGCGTTCTACTGGGGGGATGCGCTGGGTGGTTTCTGGCCCGGGGTTTACGCGCTGCTTTCGGTTTATACACTCGCCTGTATCGCCACACCCTGGATCGACTACTTCTGGAAGCAGCGCCGTGCTGACTAGATCCCTCGTCGCCGTTTTCCTCTCGATCCCGGTCACGCTCGTGGCGATTGCGCTGTTTCTTGCGGCCACCCCGCCGGAGCCGGCGCTCCGCCTGCCATCGCTGCTGATGGTGTTCCCGCTGTGGGTGGCGATCGCCTGCGCAAGCTATCTGCTGCCGAAGGCGAGCACGGCGGCCGGGGTGCTCGTCGCGACCGCGGCGGTGGGCTACGGATTGATCCTGTTACTGCAGTTCATGGGAGTCGGAGGCGCATGAAGGCGGGAACCATCAAAACCTTTCTAAGCGTTCACAGCTGGACCGGCATCGGTGCCGGCATGGCTCTGTTCATTGCCTTCTACGCCGGTGCCATGACCGTCTTCTTTCATGAGCTTGAAGGCTGGGACAGCTACCAGGCGCAGGCGCCGGTAGCGCAGTCCTTCACGGAGGCGCAGGCGCTGCTGGAGGAAGTCCTAGCGGTAGACCCGGACGCTGCACCGAACGTGCGGCTTTATCCCTCGCAGCCCGGCCACCTCGAGAACGTCGTGCGCTGGTTCGAGCGCTTGGAGGACGGCACCTTCGAGACCCACGAGTATCGCAAGACCGCGAGCGGCGCACTCAACGCTGAGGTGGACAATGCGCACCTGGCGAGCTTCATTTACCGACTGCACTACACGGCAGGCCTGCCGGCGAGCTTCGGGCTCTACGTGCTCGGTATCGTTTGCCTGATTTACGGCATGGCGCTTGTTACGGGCATCGTCCTGTTCCTGCCGAACTTCCTGAAAGATCTGTTTGTGATTCGCCCCGGCCACAATAAAAAGCGCTTCTGGCTGGATACCCACAACGTCGTTGGGGTCATTTCGCTGCCGTGGCACATTATGTTTGCCTGGAGCAGCGCGGTGCTTGCGATCGGCATCTTCTTCCTTGCGCCTTTCCAGTATCTCGTGTTTGAGGAAGACCTTATCGAGCTCCTGGGGCCGGAACTCGGTGTGGTGACGCCCCTTGAAGCCACCGGCGAGGCAGCGCCCATGCTGCCGGTGGCGGAGATCATGGCCATTGCCGAGCGCGAAGCGCCCGGGATTGCAGCTACGCAGCTGCGCTACGTGAATGCGGGCGACGCGAACGGCATGGTCACG
>JBCDDI010000373.1:0-4294 GCA_039180365.1 Pseudomonadota bacterium | reverse complement strand
TCGGACGATCGATGCGCGACGCAATCATGAAAAGCAGACCCAGGCTGTTCCGTACCTTGAAACTTTCCCTCCTTGTCACGCTGGCAATGAGCTGGACCCAACTGCTGGGCCCGGTACCGGCGGCGGCCGATTCGCACTCGGAGGAGGCGCGGGACATTGACGATTTTCAAGCCGTAGCCGTGGCTATCCCCGGTGATGTCATCTTAAGTCGGGGGAGCGCGCCGGCACTCGTCATTGAAGCACCGGCGGAAACCCTCGAGCGAATCGTGACTGAGGTGCAGGACGGCGAACTGCGGATTTATCGGCAGGAAGGTGGCCGCTGGTCGCAGCTCAAAGGGCCGATCCGTGTGCAGATCACCTACGAATCGCTCGATGCGCTCACCTTATCCGGTAGCGCGGATCTCAAGAGTGATGTGATCGCCGCGGAGGACTTTCAGGTGAAGATCAGCGGCAGCGCATCTGTTGCTCTGTCAGGTCTCGAGGCGCAAAGCCTCGCTGTGACCATCAGCGGCAGCGGCGAGCTGGCGGTGGCGGAGCTGTCCGCCGATGAGGCTGAGATTGCCGTCAGCGGTTCCGGCGATGTCGCCCTCACCGGCGAGGTGACCACCCAGACCGTGACCGTGCGCGGGAGCGGCGATGTCGACAACCTTTCCCTCGCAAGCCGGGAGGCCGAGGCAAGGGTGAGCGGTTCCGGGAATGTGCGGCTCAGCGTCAGTGAATCCCTGCTGGCGAGAATCAGCGGCTCAGGGGATATCCGCTATCAGGGTGATCCCGAGGTGGATAGTGACGTGAGTGGATCAGGTACGCTGAGGAAGCTCTAGGCCGCCTCAGGAAGAACGCTCAGGCGAGACGCGTCTTTGCGGCGTCCGGCGCGGGCAGATCGGGCATGGTGACCGGTGCGCCACCATCAACCTCGCAGCCGAGGCGTGTCGTCTGGCGATAGGGGTTCTCGAGAAACTGCTCAGAGACAATTATCTTGCCATCTTCAATGCCGCCGAAACACAGATTCTCAGACGGCTCGATCTGAGCTTTGCCCTCGAAGGTGCTCTGTGCAGCACCTGCAGGCTCCTCGGCGACGGCCAGAGGACCCAGAAACAGGGCGCTGGTGGCGACGATGGGGAGGATAAGGCGTTTGGTCTGGTTCACTGCTGATTCGGGGGGTACTTCAGATGCGGCGCAGTCTAGGGACTCAAGGTCACAGTTTTATGACAAGGTGAAAGATCTATGACGGCGTTCAAAGGTGAGGCGGAGGCCCGGCAGCGGGCCCTTGAGAGCCTGGGACAGGGCTTCGCGACTCTGCCGGAGTACGCGGCGCCAGCGCTCGATGCGGAGGATCTCGCGGTGCTCGAGACTGTGGCCGAGCGTCTCGCGGACAATTACCCCTACCACCATCCGCTCTATGCCGGGCAGATGCTGAAACCACCTCATCCTCTGGCCCGGGAGGCCTATCAGCTGGCCCAGCGTCTGAACCCCAACAACCACGCCCTCGACGGGGGGCGGGCAAGTTCTGTCATGGAGAAAGAGGCGGTGCTCGAGCTGGCCGGAATGATCGGCTGGCAAGGTGCACTCGGTCACCTCACCTCCAGCGGCACCATCGCCAACCTGGAAGCCCTCTGGGTGGCCGGCCGCGAGCGTCCCGGGGAGCGGATCGTGGCCTCGAGCCACGCGCATTACACGCACAGCCGCATCAGCGCTGTGCTCGGTCTGGAATTCGAAGCGGTGGCCGTCGATCAGTCGGGTCGAATGGATCTCGAAGCGCTTGCCGGACTCCTGACTAAGGGGCAGATCGGCACGGTGGTAGCCACCCTGGGCACCACCGGTATTGGCGCGGTAGATCCACTGCCGGAGCTGCTCGAGCTGGCGGCGAAGCACGGGGTTCGAGTGCACGTGGATGCGGCGTACGGCGGCTACTTTCGCCTGGCCGACAATCTAGCGCCGGACGCCTCGGCGGCGTTCGCGGCTCTCGAAGGCGCGGATTCGTTTGTTGTGGATCCGCACAAACATGGTCTGCAGCCCTACGGTTGCGGCTGTGTGCTGTTCCGGGATCCTGCGATCGGGCACCACTACCAGCATGACTCGCCCTATACCTATTTCACTTCAGACGAGCTGCACCTCGGGGAGATCAGTCTCGAGTGCTCCCGGGCGGGTGCTGCGGCGGTGGGTCTCTGGGCTATGCAGCAGCGCCTGCCGCTGATTCCCGGTGGAGAGTTCGCCCGTGGACTGGAAGCGAGCCGCCAGGCGGCGGTGGAGTTTTCTGCCCGCCTTGCGGCACACGAGGACTTCCTGGTTCTGCCGGACCCGGATCTGGACATCGTGATCTTCGCGCCCCGCGCTGACGGGACGGCAGCCGGCATCAGCCGGGCAGCCAGCCAACTTTTCGATGCGGCTGCCGAACGCGATCTGCACCTGGCGCTCATTGGGCTTGAACGGTCGCTCCTTGATGCGCACTGGGCTGTAAAGGGATCGGAGGCATCAGTCACCTGTCTGCGCTCCTGTCTCATGAAGCCCGAGCACCTCGACTGGCTCGATGAAATCTGGACCCGGCTCACGGCATGAATCGGCTATGCTAGCGCCCCTTTGTTCGGGAGCTTGGTGATGTTGCTCTGTCTGGACGTCGGCAACAGCCAGATTTATTGCGGCGTATATCGCGACGAGGAACTGTGGGTGCAGTTTCGGCGTACTTCCACCATGCGCTCATCCTCCGACGAGCTGGGCGTTTTCATGCGCAGCGCCTTGCGGGAAAACGGCGTGGAACCCGAGCAGATCACGCGGATCGTCATCTGCTCCGTGGTTCCGGACATGCTCTACTCGCTGCGCTCCTGCTGTCAGAAGTACTTCAGCCTCGATCCGCTGGTCATGCGTCCCGGCATCAAAACGGGGCTGAAAATCGCCTACAAAGATCCGAAAGAGGTGGGTGCGGATCGCATTGCCGACGCCATGGGCGCGCTCAAGCTCTATCCGGATCGGAATCTCATTGTGGTGGATTTCGGAACGGCGACAACGGTCTGCGCGATCTCAAAAGACCGGGTCTTTCTCGGTGGCAACATCATTCCCGGCGTGCGCCTGGCCATGGATGCCTTAGAGGAGAAAACGGCGCAGCTTCCTTCCGTGGAAATTGTGCCCGTGACCTCGGCAATCGGCCGGAGCACCATCGAGAGCATCCAGAACGGCCTTTACTGGAGCAATGTCGGGATGGTGAAAGAGCTGGTGGCGCGAATGTCGGCGGAGGCTTTCGCTGAGGAACCACCGCTGGTCATCGGCACCGGCGGCTTTGCCCATCTCTTTGATAACCACGAGCTCTTCGACGCGATCGTGCCAGACCTGATTCTCGAGGGCCTGCGGGAGGCCGTGCGACTCAACAACTGAGGCGCCCGGACGGTTTGCACTGTCCGCGGCGGTCGGTGTCTCTCAGGCACGCACGACCGGTGCGGCTGCGTCCGGTGTCTCCTCGTCGGCGGGCTCGATCGTGAAGCCGGTGTAGCCGTAGGCGGCGGCAACGAGCGGATTAACAAGGTTAAAGAAGCAGAAGGGGAGATACGCGAGCGTTGGCACGCCGAGCGTCGCCGCCATATAGGCACCACAGGTATTCCATGGAATGAGCGGCGAGGTGATCGTGCCCGCGTCCTCGAGCGTGCGGGACAGGTTTTTGGGATGCAGGCCCCGCTCCGCATAGGCGTCTTTGAACATGCGCCCGGGCAGGACGATGGCCATGTACTGATCAGCAGCGAGAACGTTGACGCCGAAGCTGGTTCCCAATGTCGTCGCGATCAGCGCGCCCACGGACTTCGCGGTGTTCACAAGGCCATGCACGAGGCGTTCGAGAATGCCTGCTTTTTCCATCGCCGCACCGAAACACAGCGCAGTCAGGATCAGCCACACGGTGGTCAGCATGGAACTCATACCACCACGAGACAGCAGACTGTCGAGATTCTCGTTCCCGGTTGCTGCCGAATAGCCGTTGAAGAGCACGGTCCAGAGCGCTTTGGCGGTCGCCAGCGCCGGACTCAGCGTTGTGTCCTCCGCTAGCGCGGCAATGGCGGGCCGCTGAAAGACCAGTGCAATGATGATGCCGGCAAGGACGCCTGCCATGATCGACGCGATAGCCGGCAGCTTCTTCGCCGCCATGGTGACGACCACAACCACCGGCAGTAGCACGAGCAGGTTGATTTCGAAGTTTGCCGTCAGCGCCGCGAGGGTCGCATCCAGTCCGCTGTCGCCTCCGGCAGGCTCGACGTTGAAACCAACAATAACGAACCCGATCAGGGCGGCGAGGAAGCTCGGTACCGTGGTCCAG
>JBCDDI010000372.1:0-4295 GCA_039180365.1 Pseudomonadota bacterium | reverse complement strand
GGCGCTCGCCATGCACCCGGACTGTGCTGCCAGGTATGCCGAGCTTATGATCGGCTACTTCGGCATCGCGGATCCCTCCGACCGGTTAAAGGAAGCGCTGACGGGCGCATACCTGGCGCATAAGGGGGACATCAGAATCCTGTTGCGGGTAATGACGGCGTCCGCAGAGTTCTGGTCAGACGCCAGCCGATGGCAGCTGATCAAGAGTCCCGTGCACCTGGCGGTGGGAGCCTGCAGATCCTTGGATCTGGCAGCCGGTGACATCCCGGCATTGGATGCCTGGCTTCAGGCCTGCGGTCATTCCCTGATGGACGCACCGAGCCGAGGGGCCGAGCCTTGGCCGACGGGCAGAGATTGGCTGATCCCCGAGGACAGGCTGGCCGCGCGCTACCAGCTGGCGAACACGCTGCTGCGCAGGTCGGTCTCCTGGGGTATGCAGCGCGATCAAGCCGCATCGAAGGCTCAGGAGCCGCAGCTGCCGGCTTGGCTACGCAACCTTGACAGTAAGAGGGCGGCCCCGGACATTGTCGCTGAACTCAGCGACCGGCTTGATCCGGCGCCAGGTCTCTCCCTTGAGTCGCTGGTGCCCACGCTGGAAGCCAAACAGGGCGCTGCCGGCATCGCAGCGGTGCTTCAGCAGATTCTCGCCTCGGCAGAGTATCAGTTGGCATAGTTGGTATAGGAAGGAACTTCAGAGCGATGAAACGACGTGATTTCCTGCGCAAGGGTGCGTTGCTGCCTGCACTGCCCGCACTCTCTGCGTTGGCGCCAGCTCCGCTCTGGGCAAGGATTGCTGCGCAAGAACCGCTGGCGACGTCAGGCAGGAGACTGCTGCTGATTCGACTTGCCGGCGGCAACGATGGCTTAAACACGCTCGTTCCTTTTCGGAACGACGTCTACTATCGGAGTCGCCCCAGCATTGCTCTTGGCGCTCAGAAGCTCCTGAGTCTCGATGGTCGTGACTCAGGTCTGCATCCGGCTCTGGTCGACTTCAAACAGCTGATGGATGAGGGGTCGGCTGGCATCATCCAGAGCATCGGCTATCCACGTGCGTCCCGGTCGCATCGCAGGGCGACGGAAATCTGGGCGACGGGAACCACGGAGCGTCCGGTACCAGATGCCGGTTGGCTTGGCCGCTGGGCGGATGGCGCTGACCGGTCGGCTGCAACTGCAGGCTTTACCCTCGGCGATGATTCCAGCGGGCCCCTGCGCTCATCAACAGGCCGCACCGAGACCATTGCCCATCCGGAGGCGCTTCGAGCGCTGCTGAATAGGGCAGAGGAGGCGGCGCCAACGGGCTCTGCCGTGAATGAGGCGACTCAGCTCACGCATCTGCGCCAGCTGGAAGGTCGCGTGCGAGCACAGGCCGTGCAGTTTGATCGCGCCAGCACAGGGTCTGGCAGTCGCTATCATTATCCTGATACGGAATTCGGCGCCGCCCTTCGCTGGACGGCGAATCTCATCGAAACGGAAAGCACGGCGCAGGTTTTTCATGTGACGCTCGGTTCCTTTGAACGCGGCTTCTCCTTTGACACGCATCTGCATCAGCTTGCAGCCCACGAGGCGCTCTATGCGGAGTTTGGCGGCGGCGTGCGGGCTCTTGCTGCGCAGCTGAAGGCCGTCGGTGCCTGGGACGACACCTTGGTGATGACCTATTCGGACTTCGGTCGGCAGATCGCGGAGAACAACACTGGCGGCACGGAACACGGAGATGCTGGCGTGATGTTTCTGGCCGGTGGTCGCGTTGCTGCGGGCGTACACGGCGACCTTCCAGAGCTCACCGGGTCGCGCAGCGGTGGGGTGATGCCTCAGGTAGATTTCCGCGGCGCCTTTGCCACGGTCCTCGATCAGTGGCTCGGCGCCGATGCCACGGCGATCCTCGGCACGTCCATTGACCCTTATCCAGTGCTCGCTTAGCCAGGCAAGAGATCGCCAGCAAAGCCAGCGACAGGCTCTCATTAACAGGGTCACTCACAGTCACAGCAGTTAACGGGAATATGATGGAATCATTTCAAGCACCGGGTCTTTCCTTAAGCAGGCAGCGTTCGGCAACGGAGGCGCGTCGCCCGTGCCGGGGGGTCGCCCTTGTTACGCTCGCGCTGCTGCTCGCGCCCTTCATGGCGGCCAGCGTGCAGGCGGACGCGGCTCTCCAGGGAGCCTGGGTGGTGATCGCCGGTGAACATGGCGGCCAGCCCATGGATGCCATGAACGGCGGGACAATGAAAATCGAAGGAGATCGATTTCGAATTGACACCAGCTCGGGCAATCTCCTGCAGGGGCAGTTAAGCCTCAATGCTGATGTCACCCCTGCCGTTATGGAGATGCGCCACGACGATGGCTTACATTGGCAGGCGATCTATGAAGTCGACGCCGATACCTTCCGCATGAACTACATCGATGCGGACGGGCCGGATCCGCTGCCCGCCGCGTTCAGAACCACGGATGAAACGGAAGCCACGGTTGTTGTTCTGAAAAGACAACAACCGTAGTGCCCGGGGTCTGGCTCAGCGACTCGTGCGTAAGCCAGCGGTGCTCTCGTTGAGTCCGTTACTGACCGGGTAATGCCGCCTGCCCCATCTGCAGGGCCGCGCTATAGCCGCCATCAACCAGCAGGTTAACGCCGTTTATATAGCTGGCGAGGTCGGATCCGAGGAACAGCAGCGCCTGGGCCTGGTCTGTTGCGGTTGCAACGCGCCCTGCGCCGGTGTCGATGGCCCAGTCGATGATCTCGTCGGTCATGGTTTCGCGGAAATCAGCCAGGAGCGGCGTATCAACCGGAGAAGGGCAGACACTGTTTATCCGCAGGCCCTTTTCCGTCGCTGTCTTGGCCATACGCATGGTGTAAACCTGTACGGACTCCTTTGAGAAAAAGTATCCGTCGGCAACCAGCGCATCGTTGTCTGCCACCCAGGCGACGCCTTCGTCCCAGCTGTCGATTCCGAGGAGTGCGGTGATTTCTGCGAGATGCCCGGGCCAGCCGTTACCGGCGATGGAGGCCGTATTGACGATGGCGCCGCCGCTGTTCATTTTCGGCAGCAGACCGCCGGTGAGGCGCTTCAGCCCCAGGATGTTCACGCGCATCACGATGTCCGCAGGCAGAGTGGCTGCGACACCGGCGTTGTTAAATAGAACGTCAACGCTTCGATCATCGGCGGTGATGGCGGCGATCGCTGCATCGATGGAGGATGGGTTGCCCATATCCGTTTCGATGAACTCATCAACGGCTGCCTCCGGCTCTTTGAGATCCAGCACGACAATCTGGTCCGCACCGGCCTGCCGGAGTAGTTCTACCAGTGCCGCGCCGATACCGGAGTAGGCGCCGGTAACAACGACCCGTTTACCTTCGTAGCTCACTAACTGCTGCATGAATTTACCTCCTGTTAATGGGTTTGCTGGGCGACCGGCGTGCTGGACGCCCGTGGATCAGTCTGTTGACCACGAACCAGCCTGCCCGGGAGCGCGCCCGTTGCCTGGCCGTTCTCGAAAATCACTTCACCGGCTTTGATTGTTGCCACAAGACCGTCTGCCGTCTGCAGAAAGCGCGATCCGCCTGCTGGCAGATCGTCGACGATGTGCGGCGTGTGCAGGGCGAGGGCATCGTAGTCGATGACGTTGAGATCGGCCTTCATCCCCTCGGCGATCAGGCCCCGGTCGAGAAGCGAGTACAGTTCCGCCGGTTGCCGGCACAACATGTGTACGGCAGCAGCCAGGTCGATAGCACCACGTTCTTTCACCCAGTGGGTGAGCAGGTAGACGTTGGCACTCGTGTCGCAGATCGAGCCGACGTGGGCGCCGCCATCGCCTAAGGCACAGACCGTGTGCGGATGGGTCACCAGTGTTTCGATGTTCTCGGTGAAGTTCGTCGCCGGAATGTAGATCAGGCGGTTGCCATCGTTCTCGAGCAGGTAGTCATAGAGCCACTCTTCCGGGTCTTTGCCATCGCGCTCGGCGAGAGCAGCTACGGAGTTGCTCGGTTCAGGCAGATAGTTGATGGGCTCTTCCAGCGGGTACATGCTGCCGTAGCGGTGGCCGAGGAGCTTCACGAACATGTGTGGTTGTTCATTGGCTTCACTCAGGATCTGAGCTTTGGTCGCAGGGTCGTTCAACTTCTCGATACGCTCGGCCCAGGGCAGGTCTTTCAGGGTCTGGAAGGTCGGCCGGTAGAAGAAGCTCGACATCGACGCCGGATGGCCCATTAACATGCCCAGCGGGCGGGAAAGCAACTGCCCACGAATGTCGAGGCCTTCTTTCTGGGCTTGTTCGATGCGGCCGAGCTGCTCATGCCAGAGTTCCGG
>JBCDDI010000371.1:0-4308 GCA_039180365.1 Pseudomonadota bacterium | reverse complement strand
TCGATAACGGGTAGATCGGGGACAGTGTGTCAGTATAGAAGGCACCGCTTGCGCAGCTTATGGGGTAGATGCCCCATTCGCAGCCTCTTAAGGTCCGCGGCCTGCAACCGCCACCGGGGAGTGTTATGACCAACACCATGAACCGCCGCCGCTTCCTGGCGGCAGGCAGCGCCGGTCTCGCGACCGCTGGGCTGTCTGCGCGCGGGCTCGGCGCATCGGATGCTCACGAACAGGAAGGGCACTTTCAGCACGGGGTCGCCAGCGGCGATCCACTTCCGGACGGCATCATTCTCTGGACCCGCGTTTCACCAGCGAAGCGCGAAGATAGCGCCGTCGACGTCGAGTGGGTGCTTGCCACGGACCCCGCTCTCGAGATGGTGGTAGCCCGCGGCCAGGTGCAGACCCACGCCATCCGCGACTACACGGTGAACGTCGACGTCCGGGGCCTTGAGCCGGGCCGTCGCTATTACTATCAGTTCCGTAGCGCGGGTCAGCGGAGTTCTGTTGGCCGCACGCGCACGGCACCTCTCGGTGGCCCGGACGCTGTCGCCTTTGCGGTGACCAGCTGCGCCAACTATTCCCTCGGCTACTTCAACGTCTATCGCCGCATTGCCGAGCGCAACGAACTGGATGCCGTCATCCAGCTCGGTGACTACCTTTATGAGTATCCCGCTCGGCGCCGCGAGGACGAGCTGGATCTCCGCCGGCATGTGCCTGCGGAAGAAATCATCCGCCTTGCCGATTACCGCATGCGCTATGCCCAGTATCGATCAGATCCCGATCTGCAGGCCGCCCACGAAGCGCATCCCTGGATCTGTGTCTGGGACGATCACGAAAGTGCGAATAACAGCTGGATGCACGGCGCTCAGAATCACTCGCCGGAAGAGGGTGACTGGGCGCTGCGCAAAGCGGCCGCGATCCAGGCCTACCATGAGTGGATGCCCATTCGCTCGCAGACTATGACCGTGGCTGTGCCGCGCATCTTTCGAGGCTTCCGTTTCGGCGACACCGTGGATCTCCTGATGTTGGACACCCGCCTCTATGGCCGCAGCGAGCAGGCAGTGCCGGGTGACGCAGCCGGCCTGGCGGATCCATCGCGGTCCATTCTTGGTGCCGAGCAGCGTGCCTGGCTGCAGACACAGCTCACTGCCTCCGCTGGACGCGAGGTGCACTGGCGGGTCCTTGGCAATCAATGCATGTTTGGCCAGCTGCTCGGGGAAGGTGGCGCCGTGCTGAATCCGGATCAGTGGGACGGCTACCCCCTTGACCAGCGGGCCATCATCAGCCATCTGCGCGACGGTGGGATCGGTAACAACGTGATTCTCACCGGCGACCTCCACTCGAGCTGGGCCCTCGACATTCACAGCAATCCCTTCGGCGATGACTATGCGAAGGGTCAGGGCAACGTGGCGGTAGAGCTGGTGACCTCTTCTGTCACCTCCCGCTCGCGCTTCAACGATCCTGTGGAAGCCAGACCGCAGGAACAGCAGATCGTTGCTGGCATGCCGCACATGAAGTGGCTGAATCTGAGCGAGCGCGGCTACCTGATCACCACCCTCACCCAGGCCGAGATGCGCGCCGAGTGGTGGCTGGTGGATACGGTAGGCAGCCGTCAGCACGAGCAGCGGCTTGCGGCTGCCTATGTCAGTGAGTCGGGCAGTAATCGGCTGACGGCGGCCTGACCCCGTGCGGACAGCCGTCCGCCAGTTTTCGGCAGAAACACACCCTGGCACCCGCCCGCTGCGCTTGGCGTGTATTGCCGGCTGGTCCAGGTGTTTCGCTCATCGATGCACGATGACTTTCCGGCTGAAGGGCTCGCTGGAAAGCGCCTCGATGGCGTCGTCGAAAGCCCAATAAGCGGGATTGATCGATTCCAGATCCAGACCGTCCTGAATGAGTTCAAGCACGCGGTCCAGGTTAGCGGCGCTGTTGACCCGTCCCGTATGAAAGGAGATGCCACGCATGTTCAGGTTGAACATGGGTACCGGGACAGCTCCACCGAAGAAGATCGATGAGGAGGTGCTCTCGCCGTACGGTGCGGTGGACTGCAGTACGGCGCTCAGTCCCTCGACGCTGTTGGTGCAATCGACGGTGATGTCGTGGCTCGGGAAGCGTTTCGGCCAGGCCTCCACCGGCAGGCATTCCGCCCCCATGGCCTCGGCGGTCTCCAGAACGAAGAGGTCATTCGAGGCTACCGTGATCGATGAGGCGCCGAGATGTCTGGCACAGGCCACCGCATACAGTGGAATACTGCCGCGGCCGGCCACAAGCACGCTGGCGCCGGGGTTTCTTTCGAGGGGCCCGTCCACGCCGCGCAGGCCGTCGGCAACATTGTCACTTGCTGAGGCGACCTGGATGGGATTGCAGCCTGCGGGGAGTTTCGCGAGGTTGTAGTCCGCCCAGGGTACGCGCACGGCTTCCGTCAGAGCGCCTCCCCAATCGCCGCCCGTGGGTCCGATGCCATACATGGTGCCATTCGGTACTGACTGGCAGACCGAGGAGAACTGTTTGCGGCAGCGGGGGCACTCGCCGCAACTGGGTTGAAAGGACGCCAGCACAACGTCGCCGGATGTGATTCCTTTGACCTCGTCGCCGACCACAAGCACAACCGCTGTGAACTCATGGCCGAGCACAAAGTCACCGGCGAAGGGCGAGCGACCTTCAACGATGCTGCGGTCGAGATCGCAGGCAGCCACCGCCAGGGGACGCACAATGGCATCAGTGGTTGCTTCGAGCACCGGGGTGTCTGTCTCTCCCCAGTAGAGTGGCTCGGTTGCCTTGCCGGTCGCGAACAGTGCCTGCACGACGCGTCTCCTCGTCTGTTATCGATCGGACAACAGTGACGCGGGCGCAGGGTCGCTACAAAAGGATCTTATTCAGCCAGCATGCAGGGAATTCACCGGAGCACGTCTTTGAGCCAGGTGACAAAACGCTCGATGAGCGGGTTGGACGCCTGGAAGGGCGCATAGACCGCGTAGGCGGCCTGGTCGCTGAGCGGCAAGGTAAGGTCGCTCAGGGCGCCTACCTTGCCTTCCCTGATCCAGCGGCTGAGGTAGGGCAGCACACCAAGACAGACGCCTTCATTGCGCGCGACCGCAAGCATGGCCGCATGAAAGCTGTCGGTCTCCAGGCTGTAGGCCGGGTGTTCCACTTCGGGCGCAAACTCGGCGAGCCAGCGCTCCCACCCCTGAAAGGGTCCAAGGACGCGGATCAACGGCTGTCGGAGCAGAGAAGCTGGGCCATCAACGTCGGCGGCAGGTCCTGCGATCGGAACCAGCGCGACATCCGCCAGCTTGCGGCTGGCGAAACCGGGAATGCGCCCATTACTCGGGCCGTAGCGAACCACCACATCGAGACGCTCGGCGGTACTCACCCGAGTGAGCGCATCGAGATCCGTGTGCGTAAACAGGCGGATTTCCGCACCCGGTAGTACCTGCCGCAGGGCGTTGATGTTCGGGGTGATGATCTCGTTGGCGAGAAAGGGAAAAGCGCCAATGTGCAGCCGGGTCGAAGCAGGTCTGTCCGTTGTGCTTGCACGGCGAATGCTCTCGAAGCCGAGCGTGAGGTCGGGTAAGAGGTTGCGGCCCTCATCCGTGAGCACAACCTGCCGCCGGCTGCGGCTGAAGAGCAGCGTACCCAGATGCGCTTCAAGATCGCGCACCTGATGGCTGATGGTGGAGGGCGAAACGTTCAGCTCTTCGGCCGCGGCTTTGAAACTGCCCGTGCGGCCGGTGGCTTCGAAGGCCTGCAGCCAGTTGAGAGGAATGCGCTTCATCGCCCCACTCTACCGCGAGTCGAACTAGACTATAGCCTTCATGAAAGCCTTACCGAATATCCTCTTCATTACCGCTGATCAGTGGCGGGGTGATTGTCTGTCTGCCCTCAGGCACCCCTGCGTGCGCACGCCGCATCTCGATGCCTTGGCCGGGGAGGGTGTGCTCTTTACCCGCCACTACTGCCAGGCTGTGCCCTGCGGTCCGAGCCGCGCTTCGCTGCATACGGGCCTGATGATTGCTGGCAGGCGCTTCTAGGCGCGAGGCGGCCTCGCCCGTTGGGAACACGCCGGGGTGCACGAGCGTATTCGGCATCGCGTAGGCCCTGGCGAAGGCCACCATGGTCACAGAGAACACAAGCAACGACAGCAGACTGACCAGTCGACGAAGGATGGGGTAGTTGGACATCATGCTCTCCTACGAAGGCGGTAACGCTTCGGCAAGAGCAGGAGCAAGGGGCGTGCCTAGTAAGGTATGTGCTTGATAGCGCTGAGGGTAATGACTTGCTAGATCGCGCTTGGGTGATGCACGGCAG
>JBCDDI010000370.1:0-4315 GCA_039180365.1 Pseudomonadota bacterium | reverse complement strand
GTGCTGCGCACCCTCGAGGCCCTGCCGCAGCAATTAATCCTGCTGGATCACGGTTGACGTCGGATGACGCCGGGTTCTTAAGAACCTGAGAGGATGTTCTGATGCCATTTCAATCTTGAAAGCGCCTCCGTTCGAGAGGATATTCATCAGGGGACTTGATTTCGGATGGTGCTGGATTGCGGGACACTCGCCTGCTCACAACGGCTGCCGTGCTATGGCTTTGCAGTCTGACCGGGCTGGCCGCCGCGGCACCGCTTGATGCTGCCCGCTTTCAGCGTCTGTCTGTCGAGCAGGGTCTCTCCCAGTCTGTGGTTCAGGCGGTGGCCCAGGACTCACGGGGCTTCATCTGGATCGGCACCCAGCAGGGACTCAACCGTTTCGACGGCCACGAGTTCCTCAGCTATTTCAACCAGCCCGGCGACCCTGACTCCCTCTCCCACGACTGGATCTGGGACCTGCATTTCGACCGTCGCGGCGTGCTCTGGATCGGCAGCAACGGCGGCCTCGACCGTCTCGACCTCGACTCCGGCAGCGTAGCACCCGTCGTTACGCGCCAGGACAGTGAGCTGGGCGCAACGCCCGTCCGGGTTATCACAGAAGACGACCAGGGCAATCTCTGGATCGGCACCGATGGCGGCGGTGTCGTTCGCTTCGAGCCGGACACCGGCGCGCTGCAACGCTTCGCTCAGGACGGCGGTGATGACGCGCTTGCGAGTAATCGGGTTAAAGCACTGCACATTGATGGCGACGGCTTTGTCTGGATCGGCACCGATGGCGGCGGTTTAAGTCGACTGGACCCGCTCAGCGAGCGCGTCGTACGTGTTGAGCTGCCCGGAAACGACGGGCGGGTGCGCGCGATCACCAGCGATAAGCAGGGTGATGTCTGGGTTGCCACAACCGAGCGTGGCCTTTACCGGCTGCAGGCGGGCGGTGCATTCAAAGCGCATTACATGGCCGAAGGCGGCGGCCTGAGCTCAAACGCCATCCGGGTGCTCCTCCACGACGATCTTGGCAATCTCTGGGTCGGCACAGACAGCACCGGTCTGAACCGCTTCGACTCGGCAACAAATTCCTTTGAGGTTCTCCGGCATCAGCCGGCGAACGCGTTCAGTCTAAATACGGACCACATCACCGCACTCTTTCAGGATCGGGGTGGCGTGCTCTGGGTGGGTACCCATGTCGGGCTGAACACCTGGAACCCTCACGTGGGCGGTTTTTTAACCTATCGCCAGCGAGGCGGGGCGGAAAACCAGCTCTCGAACAACTGGATTGCCTCCTTCGCGGAGGCCGCTGATGGTCGGCTCTATGTAGCAACCGCCGGTGGTGGTGTGAACGTCGTCGATCTGGATTCGGGGGAGGCTGAGCTGCTCGGCCCGCAGGCGGAGCCCGATGGTCTGGCGGACGATCGTGTCATGGCGCTGGCCGTTGCCCCCGATGGGGCACTCTGGGCCGGCACAAGGGCGGGCGGGCTCGGTCGTTATGACCAGGCGACAGATCGCTGGAAAAGCTACCGACATGATCCTGACGATCCGCAAAGTCTGCCTTCCGACGGGGTTACCAGCCTGCTCTTCGATGCAACCGGCAGCCTCTGGGTTGGGACCTATGGGGGCGGCCTGGGTCGTTTCCTGCCGGAACTTGATGCTTTTGAGAATTTCCAGAAAGACCCCACCGTTGCCACCAGCCTCTGTTCCGATCGAATCCTGGCGCTGCATCAGGGTCGCCAGGGCGGCATCTGGCTGGGCACGCACTGGGACGGTCTCTGTCGTCTCGATCCGGTTACCGGCACCTTTATCCAGTTCCGCCACGACCCGGAGGATGCAACTTCACTGTCGAGCGATTCGGCCTGGGCGGTGAGCGAGGATGCCGCTGGCAATCTCTGGGTCGGCACGGCGGATGCAGGTCTGAGTGTCTGGCGGCACGGCGACCGCCAGCGCGGCATCGTCCGCTTCCAGCGCATCGGCGTCGCCGATGGCTTGCCGAGCAACGTCGTCTACGGGGTGCTGCCCGAACCTTCCGGTCGGGTCTGGGCGTCTGGCAGCCGCGGGTTAGCCAGCGTCGAGCTGGAAACCGGTGCGATCCGCCGCTTCGGTATTGGCGACGGACTGCAGAGCAACGAGTTTAATCATGGTGCGCAGTTCCGCGCTGCAGACGGCCGCCTGATCTTCGGCGGGGTCAGCGGCTTCAACGCCTTTTACCCGCGGACCATTCAGGGGAACAGCTATGCCCCGCCGGTTGCGCTGACCCGATTCCTGCTGCACAACCAGCCGACCTCACTGGACTCGCTTCGGGACGCTGGGGGCCTTGTGACCTTTAACAGCAAGGACCGGCTGATCAGTTTTGAGTATGCGGCGTTGGACTTCACGGACCCGCGGGGCATTGAGTACCGGCACCGCCTGGACGGTTTCGATGAGGAATGGGTGGGGGACAACAAACGCCGCTCCGCCACCTACACGAATCTGTCCCCGGGCGACTACCTGTTCAGAGTTATCGCGACCAATAAAGACGGTGTGCAGAGCGAAGCAGAGTTTCAGGTGCCCTTTCGAGTGCAGCCGCCGCTCTGGGCAACCTGGTGGGCACAAACCGGCTATGCGGTTGCCATCCTCCTGGTTGGATTGATTTTCTATCGTGCCTACGCCCGGCGCGTGGCTCACGCCGCGGAAATCCATCAGATCAACGAAACGCTGATTCGAGAAATTCGGGCGCGGCAGCACAAGGAAGCTGAGCTCGAGCGGACGGAACAGCAGGCGCAGCGGTATCTGGATGTTGTGGAGGTCATGATCCTCGCACTCGACCGGGATGGTGCGATCATGATGGTGAATCAGAAGGGCATGCGTGTGCTCGGCAGCGATGAAGCTGAGATTCTCGGTAAAGACTTCTACACAACTTTCGTTCCGGCGGAGTTTCGTTCGGACGTTCGCGAGCGCTTCGAGAGCGTCGACCAGCACAACTACTCGGAATCGCCGATCCTGAATCGCAAAGGTGAAGAGCGCATGGTGGCCTGGCACGCGATTGCGATGCCCGAGACCGAGACCCACCCCGCGGGCACGCTGATTTCCGGTGAGGACATCTCGCAGATGCGCCGCCTGGAGAAACAGCTCCGGGACGCACAGAAAATGGAATCCGTGGGCACGCTGGCAAGAGGCGTTGCCCACGACTTCAACAATCTTCTTGGCTCGGTGCTCGGCTATGCCGAACTGGCCATTGCGGCTGGGAACGACTCGAGACGGGCTACCGAGCACTATCGGAATCTGGAAAAAGCCGTGAGCAACGCGCGGCTGCTCGTCAAACGGATTCTCTCCTTCGGCAGCAGCAACGCTGCGAAAGCACAGCCCGTTTACCTCGACGCGGTCGTCGAAGAAACGCTGCAGCTGGTGGAACCCACCATGGGGTCTCACGTCCATCTGGAGGTGCAGCTCGACGCGGAGTGTCCGCCGGTGATGGCCGATGCAATCCAGCTGGAACAGGTGGTACTCAACCTCACCATGAATGCCGTACAGGCCATGAGCGAGCAGGGCGGGGTCCTGCGCGTTGAACTCTCCACCCGTGAAATTGATATGGAAGAAGCGCGCTCAACAACCACGCTTTCACCCGGTCTCCATGTCCGTCTCGTGGTGGCTGATACGGGGCCTGGCATGGACCATGCGACCCTGTCACGGGTTTTCGATCCCTTTTACACCACACGGCGACAGACTGGTGGCACGGGTCTGGGACTTGCCATCGTGCATGGCATTGTTACGCAGCTGCAGGGTGCCATTAGCGCCCAGAGCGAGCCGGGGCAAGGCAGTCGTTTTGAAGTTCACCTGCCGTGCTGTGAGGCAGAAGCAGATCCCGAGACTGTTGAAGCGGAACCGGCACTCCTGGCTCGAGGCATGGAAACGGTGCTGTTTGTTGACGACGAGTCCGATCTGCGGGCCATCGCCGAAGAAGCCCTGACCAACCTTGGCTATCGGGTGTTCACGGCCTCCGACGGGGACGAGGCCCTGGCGTTGTTTCACCGTATCGGCCACGACCTCGACCTGGTCATTACCGATCAGACCATGCCGAAGATGCTCGGCAGCGAGCTTTTTGTCGAGCTCAAGCGACGGCGCAGCGAGCTCCCCGTGGTGCTCATGAGTGGCGCTGACTTCCGCGTTGGCGAAAACGCCGATGGTTTCCTTGAGAAGCCCTTTTCCCTTGATTCGCTCGCGAAGGCGGTGCGCTCCGCCCTCGAAGGATCCGAGCAGCAGCCCTGAGAACTCTGGTGCGGAGGCGATTACTTCCGGCGCGCTTCCGGATCAGCGCCGGGCACAAACGTTCAACCCGCGAGACTCTCGAG
>JBCDDI010000369.1:0-4321 GCA_039180365.1 Pseudomonadota bacterium | reverse complement strand
GGATCATCGAGCGCAATGCCACTCAACCTTATCGGTCGCTGGTGATCGCCGAAGGCGAGCTCGAGCGCTGGCTCGGCTGGCTGGAACGACCGGAGGCCGATGAGCTCGAACGCTACGACAAGTATCGAATCCTCACTGACTGACCGTCGCGAAAACCCTTAGAGGTGTCGCAAGGCGTAGCTGTCGAACCAGCGGCGGATGTTGGTGTACTCGGCGTCCACCTCAAAGTCGCCGAACTTGCCGAAGGTCAGCCCCGCCAGGAGCGAACAATCCGCAATGGAAGGGGCTGAGCCCATCACAAACTCGTTGCCTTCAAGACGGGCCTCAACTCTCCCAAGTCCCGCCGGCAGTCGGGCCATTTCGTTATCCGCAATGACCGGATTCTTCGGCAGCCCGAGGGGCGAGTTGCTCGCATGCACGTAGCGGATGATCCGCAGCAGCACGTTCATTTCGATATCCCGTTCTACGGCTCGCGTTTGCGCGCGGCTTAAGGGGTCCGTGCCGATCATGCAGGGCTCCGGGTAAAGTTCTTCCAGATACTCGATGATCACCTGTGACTCACCGAGGAATGTGCCATCGTCCAACTCAAGGACGGGGACAACCCCGGCCGGACTCCGGGCCAGATGCTCCGGCGAATTCTGTTCGCCCTTGAAGAAATCAACGATCACTTCCTCAAGCTCGATACCCTTCTCTTTCAGATAAAAACGCACCCGCGACGGATTTGGTGCCGGCGGAAAGGTGTAGAGCTTCATGGCAGAGACCTCAGTGCAGCTTCTGGAAGTCGCCGGGTGGTGGCTGGAACCCTTAATCGACCAGCGCCTGATAAACGCGCTGGCGTAGCTCCCGGCGAATTGGATAGGTTGATGAAGGCATGAGCTGCGTGAACAGCACGACAAAGAGATCTTCCTCCGGGTCCAGCCAGAAGAAGGTACTCGCCGCACCGCCCCAGTGATGTTCCCCGGTAGAGGTGACAATCTGCGCCTTCACCGGATCGATCACCACCGCCCAGCCGAGACCAAAGCCAATACCGTCATAACTCGTTTCAGACCAGACCGGCTGCCCCATGGCCGCCATGTCCCGGTTCTCCGGGAGCTGATTGCGGCGCATGAACTCGAGGGTCTTAGGGCTGAGGATGCGCGCGCCGTCCAGTTCACCGCCGTTCATGAGCATCTGACAGAAGCGGGCGTAGTCGCGCATGCTGGCGGTGAGGCCACCGCCGCCGGCATAAACGGTTGCGGGCGCGAGGAAAGCGCTGCCCTCCGCGGAGTCCTGCAGTTTCAGACCCCCGGTGCGCTCGCTCAGGGCCGGCTCCGTCGACGCCTTGCCGACGTTACTGAGATCTCCGCCGGAGAGCGGCGCGTAGCAGGCAGCAAAGCGGTCGTGCTTTTCCGCGGCAACATGGAAACCGACGTCGACCATGTCTAGGGGGTCAAAGAGTCGGGCCTGAAAAAACTCTGCAAGCGTCTGCCCGGACCAGATCTCAACGAGTCTCCCTAGGACGTCTATGGAGACGCTGTAGTTCCACTCGCTGCCCGGCTGGCAGAGGAGCGGCACCGTGGCGAGCCTGGCGACCTGCTCTGCGAGAGACCCGGACCCGCCGGGGAAATCGAGCTTGTGGGCACGGTAAGCCGCGTCAACGACGTTGGCCTGCATGAACCCGTAGGTGAGCCCTGAGGTGTGAGTCATGAGGTGACGCACGGTCATGGGCTCGGCCTGGGGTACAGTTTCGCTCAAGGGTGCATTACCTCCGGCCCAGACGGGGGTTTCCGCAAACTCCGGCAGATAGCGCGCCACCGGATCATCAAGCTGAAAGCAGCCCTCCTCGTAGAGCATCATGGCTGCCACGGTCGTAACCGGTTTGGTCATGGAATAGATGCGCACGATCGTGTCGCGGCTGAAGGATTTCGCCGCCGCCTGATCGGCAAGGCCGCGCGCTTCGAAATAAGGGACACCACCGCGCCGGCCGATGAGTACGCTCGCTCCGGCAAGACGCTCACTGGAAATCTGCTCCTCGAGCCAGCGGGTCACCCGACCCAGACGTTCGGTCGAGAGCCCCACCGACTCCGCATTGACCAGCTCAATCACTCCGCTCTCCCGCAATCCACTTTTACAAACCGCCCAGCCGGCAAAGTGTACCTGAGGTAGACTCGCCGAAAAGGACAGGAGAGGACACCATGAAGCTCTACGACGTTACCGTGGCGCCTAACCCGCGCCGCGTGCGCATTTTTGCCGCTGAAAAAGGCATCGAACTGGAACTGGTCCCCGTGGACATGATGGGCGGAGAACACAAAACCCCCGAGTTCCTGAAGAAACACCCGAGCGGCAAGATTCCGGCACTCGAGACTGACGACGGCCAGTACATCGGTGAAAGCGTTGCCATCTGCCGCTACCTCGAGGCCGTGCATCCAGAGCCTAACCTCTTCGGGGCAACCCCCTATGAGCTCGGCAAAGTGGAGATGCACAACCGGATTCTCGAGCTGGAGTTCTGGACGCAGATCGGTGTGTCCTGGGTAAACGGCCCCGTCGTTGCAGAGATGGCGGCAGGCCGCTTCAAGCAGAATCCGCAGGCCAAAGAAACGAGTGACAAGAACGTCCACGCATTTTACAAGCGTATGGACCGGGAACTCGGCGAGCGCCCCTACATGGCCGGCGAGCGCTTCACCATTGCCGACATCACGGCCCTCTCCGGCGTTGATTTTGCGAGTGGCCCCGTTGGTCTCGCACCGGACGAATCGCTATAAAACCTGAAAGACTGGCACGAACGGATGCACGCGCGGCCGAGCGCAGGCGCCTGAGAGCAGCCTCAGGCGCTTGGCCTGGAAGACTCAGCCCATGAAAAACAGAACCACCGCGGCGAGAAGGTCGTAGAACCAGGCCTTCAGATCCCGCCACCAGGCCGGTAGTTGCGCCTCTTCCCAGTGATCGTTGGCGATGTCGAGCACATAGGCCTGGATCGCATCGGCATCACTTTCGTCGAGCACGTCCGCAAAACCGATCATGCCGGTCCCTTGCAGGATTCCGTCGAGAACGATGGGCCGGAAGATCTCATGTTTTGCCGCTGAGAGCCGGCGCAGGTCCGGCACCACGGCGCTCGACATGAGCGCGCCGCCATGACAGCGGCCACAGTGGGCGGCATAGAGTTCACTGCCCATTTCAACAGCCTCATCCGTACCCTGCCTCGGCGGCGGCTGTACGAGCGCCGGAGGCTCATCGGGCGGCGGCAACTGAGCGTCCCCGCCAAGCCGATAAACCAGCAGCCGACCCGGCTGGCCGCGCACCGTGTCGGGCATATCAATGGTGAGCGGCGCCGCACCGCCCCAACCGGCCATGACAGCCACATACTGTACGCCATCAATTTCGTAGGTGACGGGCGCCGCGACGACGCCGCTGCCCGTTGGCGTCTCCCAGAGCACGCGACCGGTTTCGCCATCAAAGGCCCGGAAACGTCCGTCGCCGGCGCCCTGGAAAACCAGCTTGCTGGCCGTTGTCAGAATGCCGCCGTTCCACATGCTCGAGTGATCGAAGCGCCAGCGCGGCTGCTGGGTCACGGGATCCCAGGCGAGCAGATGGCCCTTCAGCATGCGCCGGACGACACCGCGCATGATGGCCTCGGGCATAGGGGCCGCGAGCGTTGTCTTACCCTGCCCGAGATTCCAATGGGGTCCCGGAAGATACTCGAAGACTTCCGGCGTTGAGTACTCAGCCTGATTTTCCATCGCCGGGATGTAGACCAGACCGGTATTCGAGTTGAAGGCCATGGGATGCCAGCTGTGCCCGCCGAAGGGGGCTGGCTTGGTGATCTGGGCTTCCGCCTGGTGATCGGCATTGGCCGTTTCTACCGGGCGGCCGGATTCAATGTCGACGTGGCTAGCCCAGGTTGCCTCCACGTACTTCTCCGCGGAAAGCAGTTCCCCGGTTTCGCGATCAAGGATGTAGAAGAAGCCGTTCTTTGGTGCCTGGAGCAGCGCCTTACGAACAATACCGCCAACCTCGATGTCTGCGAGGATCATGTGCTGCGTGGCAGTGTAGTCCCAGGTATCTCCCGGGGTGGTCTGGTAGTGCCAGACGTACTCGCCGGTCTCCGGGCGCAGGGCGACGATCGAGGAGAGAAACAGGTTGTCGCCGCCACCAGGGCTGCGCACGTGCCGGTTCCAGGGGGCGCCGTTACCCACGCCGATATAAAGCAGGTTGAGTTCCGGATCGTAAGCCATGGCGTCCCAGACCGTGCCGCCGCCGCCGACTTCCCACCAGAGATCGCCGGACCAGGTGCGTGCGGCCATGGCCAAGGCCGGGCTTTCGAAAGGCTCGTCAGGATTGCCGG
>JBCDDI010000368.1:0-4323 GCA_039180365.1 Pseudomonadota bacterium | reverse complement strand
ATCAGGCCGAGCGCTATGGGCCAGGAAAAGGGCCCTCGGGGGCCAGGCAGACGACCGGGGACGCGGTTCAGCGCTCTGAGATAGGTATCCCCAGAGAGCACAATGTAGCGGGCGAGCTCTGCCTGCAGGATAGATTTACTCCAGCAGGAGAAGAGCACCCACCAGAGCATGACATAGCCGACGGCGGCCCCGAGGCTCGCCGTCAGGATGATCTCGCCGGAGCCGACGATGGTCGCTGAGATGATGACGCTTGGACCGAGATACTTAAGCGTCGCCCGCCAACCCGCGGGTGGATCTTCGATCGCGTTATCCGGTTGTGTGTAGCCGTCCCTCGCCTGGGCGATGGTCTCGCTCGGCTCCAAAGCTCCCTCCCCGGGAATCTGGGCACAGGACCAGTATGCCGCTTCAAGTCGCCCCGGGCACGCTAGCCGCCGGGCAAAACGGATCGCCAGGAGAGGCCTGTTTGACAGTTCGTTTCGCCAGCCTCGATCATGATCGAATCACTGACTCCCGGCAGGAGCCTGATTGCTCATGGGGCTACTCGATAGCGCCGAAAACCACCTCGTCTCGAGCGATGATCCTGATACGCTCGCCGACGACCTGCGTATCCGCCTGCTCAACGCCCAGTTCGATCTGCGCACGGCGGACTTCCCCGTGCTGCTGCTGCTTACCGGCGACGACCGTCCCGGTATGGAATACGTGCTGGGCGAAATCGGTAGCTGGCTCGACGCGCGCTACCTGAAGCTCGAATCCTTCGCACCGGCCACGGAAGAAGAGCGGGAGCGCCCGCGCTTCTGGCGCTATTGGCGGGCCCTGCCTGAGGCGGGGCAGATCGGCGTCATGGTCGGCGGCTGGGCCGGTGGCACCTGCACCGGCCGGATGACCGGAGACGTCAGCCGCAGGAATTTCCTGAGGGCCATCGAGCAGGACAACGCCTTCGAAAGCTCGCAGTCGACGGAAGGCGCTCTTGTTCTCAAGTTCTGGTTTCATCTTGACAAGAAAGCGCACCGGAAGCGGCTTCGGGCGGCGAAGAAGTCTCCCCGCAAGCTCTGGTATGTGGACGAGCGCGACGAACACATCTATGAGAACTACGACAAGGTTGTAGAAACCGGGGAAGAGTACCGGGAAAAAACAAACACCATCGATGCACCGTGGCATGTGATTGACGGTGCTGACCAGGCTCTTGCCAGCCTGCAGTTTGCGAGAATTACCCTGGAGGCAATCGAAGCTCGCCTGACCGAGAATGGGCAGCGCACACCCTCTTCCAGGGAAGCAACTCACCGCAACGTCGAAGGCAACACCTCCACTGCCACTACTTCGGCCATTACGTCGGCGAGTCCGGACGTGCTGGCCGCCGTCGATCTCAGCGCCAGTCTTGAAAAGAGTGACTACGACGAAGCGCTCACCACCGCATCAAGCCGCCTGAAAGGGCTTGCCGACGACGCGACGGAAGCGCGCGTGACCGCAGTGCTCGTTTTCGAGGGCTGGGATGCGGCCGGCAAGGGCGGCGTGATCCGCCGACTGACGCGCCCCCTCGACATCCGTAATACGCGAGTTGTCCCGATCGCCGCCCCTTCAGCGGACGAACTCGCCCATCATTACCTCCGCCGCTTCTGGCGCCATCTACCTCGGGCGGGCTCGACCTTGATCTTCGATCGAAGCTGGTACGGCCGCGTGCTCGTGGAGCGGGTGGAGGGGCTGGCATCCCCTGACGAGTGGGGCCGCGCCTACCAGGAGATTCGCGAGTTTGAGGTTCAGCTTGTGGAGCACGGCTATGTGCTGCTGAAATTCTGGCTGCACCTGGACCCCGCCGAACAGCTCCGGCGCTTTCAGGCACGCGAACAGACGCCTTATAAGAAGTACAAGATTACCGAAGAGGATTACCGGAACCGGGACCGCTGGGATGAGTACGTCACCGCCGTGAACGACATGGTGCACTACACTGACTCCCAGGAGGCACCCTGGCATCTGATTTCCTCCCAGGACAAACGCTGGGCCCGGGTGCGCGTTATCGAGGCAATCTGCGACGCTCTGCAGCAGAGACTCAAGAAATAGACCTGACGACTTAAGGATCGAGATGATCGAAGACTTTGCCGACCGCCATCACCACTTTGACGGCTGCTTTAACTTCCGCGATATCGGCGGCTATCCAACCGGCGACGGCCGCCGCGTGCGCTGGGGCCGCTACTACCGCGCCGGGCGGCAGGATCGGATGACACAGAGCGATCTGACACGCCTCGGGGATCTCTCAATTGCCACCCAGATCGATCTTCGTAAACCCGAAGAGATTCGCGAACAGGGCCCGGGGCCGCTCCCGGAAATGGGCGCGCGGTATCACAACATTCCCGTCATTCCCGACGGCGGCACGGACCAGCTCGCCCGCCTCGTTGGCGATACGGGCATCTCAGGAAAACGCTACCTCGGCTACCTGGAGTTCGGCCCGGAGGCCTGGCTTAAGATGTTCGAGATTTTCGCCGACGCTGCCGCCCACCCGATTGTTCTGAACTGCACGGCGGGAAAAGACCGCACGGGTGTGTCCACAGCCTTCCTGCTCTCTGTCCTCGGTGTGGACAGGGCGCTGATCGAAGCAGACTACGTGCTCACCAACCGCGAAGTGGAACGCCAGGCCGACTTTGTGGAGGCCACCGTTGGCCTGCCGGAGGGTATGGACCGGGCAACCATGATGTTCCACGCCGGGGTACCGGAGAACGCCATGAGCGACTTCCTCGATGGTCTTGAGGAACGCTGGGGGGGAGCGCTCGGCTATCTGCAGGAGATTGGCATTGGCGAAGACACCTTCGCCGCGGTGCGCCAGGCTTTTCTTGAAGACCCGGCGTGAGGGCCAGGCTTGCCGCGTAAGCGCCAGAACTCAGTCCACTCAATCCGCCTCAGACGGCAGCGCGGCCTTCTCCCAGGAGAAGCACGCGCACGTCACCCTTAGCCCGGAAGCTCTGGATCAGCAGATAGGTCGCGAGGTACGGGGCGCCAAGTAAGAATGCGCCCACGCCGAGAGTCAGGCCGGCGCCGGAAAACTCATGGCGCCAGCTGACCCAGAGCGCCGAGAAGGCAAGGAAAAACATGAAATCCAGATTGAACTGGCCGGGCCAGCCCATCTCCGCCATATCCCCGAAGAAATCCGGGAACAGGTTGATCCCGTGATTCGTAATGGTCACCGCGGTATAAGCACCGACCACAACGACAACCAGCACGAGGAAGGCTCGAAAGGCGGCCATGCGCACATCTCCTTGAAGCAGTGCCCCGGACCCTAGCGAGGCGGCACGGTGCCAGGCAACTACCTCGAGAGGTAATAGGGACGATTCAGCGCCGCTGTCTCAGCCAGCCGCTTCAGCGCGGCGCCGGGCGAAATAATCTTCTCGGGGCTCGAAGGACGGATCGTCTGAAAAGTTCTCCTGCACCCAGGCGAGCGCTTCCTCTTCGCTGAGGCTTGGATCCCAGGGTTTGCCCTGAGGCTGAGCCACGTGCCAGGGCGTATCCCAGAACACCTCGATACCGTTGCCTTCCGGATCACTGAAGTACACGGACAGCGTGTTGCCGTGTGAAAGCGGTCCTGGTTTTGTCTCTTCGATGCCTTGCAGCGTGCCGAGCAGCTCCGTCACATCCGAGAAGTTCGCTACGCGGAATGCAAAGTGGTTCACCGTGTTCGGCCGATCCTGGTCCGAGCGGATCGGCAGCATGGCGATCTGGTGGTGTTCGTTCGAACACTGGCTGAGAAAGACGATCTCCGGCGCGTCAGGGCCGATCGGGCCCCGGTCCGTGACCTTGAAGCCAAGGACATTGGTGTAGAAGTCGAGCATGGGCTCGAGATCGCGGACGTAGAGCACCGCGTGTGACCAGCTGAGTTCCATAAGGCTCTCCCTAGGATGCTGTTTCGATGATGCAGTCAGCCTTTTCCGGCACAACTTCATTTTCAATGTAGCCAAGCTTATCGACCTCCACGCGCACCTTGTCGCCGACTTTCAGAAAAGACGGCGGTTTCATGGCAACGCCTACCCCGGACGGGGTACCCATGAAGAGCACATCGCCGGCATCAAGGGTAAACGCCTGCGTGAGATGCTCGATGGCGTCGAAGCAGTCGAAGATCAGGTGTTTCGTGTTCGATTCCTGACGCACTTCGCCGTTCACAAGACAGCGGATGGCGAGGTCGTGCGGGTCACCCACTTCGTCCGGGGTAACCAGCCAGGGTCCAATCGGGCCGTGGCTGTCGAAGGATTTACCGATCTGAAAAGTCTGCGCCCGCAGCTGCCAGTCGCGAACGCTCACATCGTTACCACGTATAATCGTATAATTTTCAACACCATTATT
>JBCDDI010000367.1:0-4330 GCA_039180365.1 Pseudomonadota bacterium | reverse complement strand
GCCCGCGCCTACCGCGGCGGCTGGAGTGAAGACCGCTACGAGAAAGAAGAGGCCGCCCTCCTGGACGCTATCGCCGCTGACGGCCTCACCGCCTGCGCCGAGCCGGTCTGGGCGCGCTTCGATCCACCGTTCATGCCGTCATTCTGGCGGACCAACGAAATCCTCATCGAAGTGTCTGACGGCGCCTGCACCACTCAGAACGCCTCGGCAAACGCTTCAGCGTCCTGAACGCCTGCGCCAGAGCAAGAGCGCGCCTCCAAGCCCCAGCAGCAGAATCACAGCCAGCGTGAGCGGTAGGGAAACACCCCGCTGTCTGGCCAGCGTATTGGCCCGCAATGCCTCCAGCGGATTGAACCCGTCCGGTGGCGCAATCACACCAACGCGGCCTGCATAGTTTGCGTAAGCCGCCTTCAGCGCCTCGAACCGTGCAGGTAGCGCCTCGGCCATATCCCGCGTTTCGCCCGGATCCCCCTTGAGAAAATAAAGGCGCCACTGCCCGTCACCGTGGGGTAGCGTGTTACGAACAAGCTTGTAGTCTCCCTGGAAGAGCGCCGCGTTACCCGATACTTCAATCGCAACGGCTTCCTCGGGCCCGTAGACCTCAAGGCTCGTGCTATCCAGCACATCGCGCAGGCTGCGGCCGCTGAGCCCCTCGCGCTCAGTGGGATCGGCTTCTGCGAGATCGAGTATCGTCGGGGCAAGATCGGTCACAAAACTCCGTGCGCCAACCAACCCGAGGGCGCCGACCCCGGGCCCGGAAACAATGAGCGGCACGCGCAGGCCGCCTTCGCTGGCGTAGAACTTGAAGAGCGAACCCGGAGACGCGGCCGCACTCGCCCACTCCGGGCCGATGAAGGCGAGACTGCCACGTTCACCCAGCCGCTCCAGATCGTGGTGGTAGCCGTTCATCCACATCCAGAGCCCCATGCCGGAGGCGTTAACCGGATCGTTGAACTCCGGTCCGTTGTCCGAGGTGACCACAAACAGCGTGTTGGCGAAGGCCTCCTGCTCCCGCAGGTAGGCGATCAGCCGACCGATGTGGTGGTCCATGGCGTCGAGCATCCCGGCGTTCACGGCCATGCTGCGGCTGTAAAGCTTCTGCTCATCGTCGCTGAGCGCCTCCCAGCGTCGGAGCGTGGGGTGCATGGGCCCGAGCTCAGCACCGCTGGGAATCAGACCGAGCGTCTGTGCTCGCCGCCAGCGCTGCTTGCGGAGTTCATCCCAGCCGCCGTCATAAACGCCATCGTAGCGGTCAATGAACTCCCGCGGCGCCTGGATGGGAATGTGGATCGCTTGAAAGGCAAGGTAGGCGAAGAACGGCTGCGCCGAATCACCAGCGCGAAGGTAGTCGATCATTCGATCGACGATGAAGGCAGACGAATAGAAATCCTCCGGCAGGTCCGCCGGGGCCCCGTCCTCAAACCAGGGCGCTTCGTCGTAGTAAGGCATATACGACTTCTGCTCCCAGTTATCCGCCCCGGAAGCATCGAGCGCGAAGGAGCGATCGAAGCCGTGATCAACGGGAAGGTCTCCGGGACCACTGCCGAGATGCCACTTACCCGTCATGTAGGTGCGATAGCCCGCGCGCTGGAGGCGCGCTGCTACCGTCTCCACGCCAGGGGCAAGCGCCATGCGGTAGCCGTCCTGATCCCGCTGCGAATCAATGAGCACTTCAGGGATCGTGGCTACACCGGTCAGATGATTATCGAGGCCGGTCAGGAGCATGGCCCGTGAAGGCGCACAGAGCGGCGAGGTGTGGTAGTTGCTGAACATGACGCCCGCATCGGCGAGCGCATCGATGTGTGGCGTGCGGGCCTCACCGCCATAGGCGCCGAAGTCCATGAGTCCGGCATCGTCGACAAGAATCACCACCACATTCGGGGGACGCCACTCAGCCCCTGCGGCTGGAGCGGCGCTGATGAGTAGTCCCGCCAGTAGCAGCATAGACAGGCAAAGGGCGAGAAACCGGGGGGTTGGCGCAACGATCATCTGGATCCTTTTTCCGGTTTTTGGACTTTTTTGGTCCTTTAGGCTTTCAGACGCGGTCAGGCAAAGAGCTGTGCCGCTGCAAGACCCGTCAGCGCGAGCATACTGAAAGCGCGCGTGTGATCGAAGCAGACGGCCGAAAACCAGAGCGGCCAGATCGACTGTGCATAGTCCGCCGGACGCTCATCCGGGGCTCGAGTACCAAGCACGCGCCAGGCGTTCAGCGCCTTGGGTAGGGCGAGGAAGGCAAGCAGCGTCAGCCAGGGCAGAAGCCCCACGGGTACAAGCGCGAGCAGACCGCCATACATGAGGAACAGCATGCCCTGCACCCACTGACGGGAGCGCAACTCACCCAAACGCACCGGGGCCGTTGCAACCCCTTTCGCCGCGTCGAAGTCGAGCTTGTCGATGTGTTTCCCGAAAATGACCGTGGTCGGCCCGAGCGCATACCAGACCCCGGTGACGGCAATGGGCCAGGACCAGGATCCGCTCACGGCCCAGGCGGTCCCGGCAACCATCAGCGGGCCCCAGACGATGACAACCGCCAGCTCGCCAAGGCCCCACTGCTTCAGCGGCCAGGTGTAGAACAGAAGAAACACGGCGCCGACAACAAGCGGCAGCAGGAGCCAGGGGTCCACTCGCCAGAGCAGCCAGAGCCCGCAGAGCAGCGCCAGGGATGCCGTGACCAGGAAGTAGCCCAGCAACCCTCGCTTCGAAAGCAGACCATGCTCGATCACGTGGGCGCCGTAGCGGGTTCTGAAGTAGTTGCCGCTATCAATGCCGCGCTGGGAGTCAGTGAGATCGTTGAGTTGATTGTTTGCTGCGTGGGCAAGGAGCAGACCAAGCAGGCAGACGAAACCGGCCAACCAGTCTGCGGACGGCAACCGGGCCACCAGCAGAGCGCCAAAGGCCGCCGAGGCGACGGTCATGATCAGCACGCCCGCCCGGGCGGTGACCAGCCAGCGCAGGAGCAACGGTGCAGCCTGCCATTCCGGGACGCTCACCCGCGGCATCGCGGTGAGCGTCTCAAGGACGGATATCCTCGCCACGGCGGCGGACCGCTTACTCCGCGAGGGGAACGTCGAGCGCCTCGAGATTCCGGACCAGCTGTTCGCCGGCCGTCCGCGGGTCTACGTTCTTATCGATCTTCTGAATGATGCCCTCGGCATCAATGTAGTAGGTCCAGCGCCGCGCATAGCTGCCGCCTGCGAGGACGCCATAGTCGCCCGTCATGGTCTTCCCGGGATCCGAAAGGATCGGAAAGCTGGCTTCATTCTTTTCGGCGAAACCGCGGTTATCGGCTTCCGAGTCCGTGCTTGCCATAAAGTAAAAGACGTTGAACCGGCGAATTTCTTTGTCACTGTCACGCAGCGCTTTACATTCAATCGTTCAGCCGCCGGTAAAGGCTTTCGGGAAAAAGGCAATCACCACATGCTGGCCGCGGAAATCGGAAAGCGTGTGGCTCTGCCCGTCTGAGCCAGGCAGCGTAAAGTCCGGGGCCAGGTCACCCACGTCCGGGGCAGCCTGGAGGGTAAGGCTCGCGAGAGCGGCGGTCAGGAACAGCGCCGATCCTGCCAGCCAGCGTTTGCTGCTTCTCATCGAATCTCCTTTTCTCGGTTCTCTTGTCTCTGGGTTTCAGAGGATCAGAAGTTAATTGGTTGGTGTGCCCAGCGCTCTCGAGCGCCGCCTCAGGCACGTCGAGTATACGGCTTGTCTGCCTGATCCACCTTCGCCATGCTAGCCGACCGCCGTGAAAACCAAGTCAGGAGCCCCTATGAGCCACGTCTATCTGCACCACTACCCCGCTTCGCTGTTCTCGGAAAAAGTGCGCGTGCTGCTCGGCTACCTGGGGGTCCCGTGGCATTCCGTAGAGATCACGTCGATCATGCCAAGGCCGTTGCTCATGCCCCTCACCGGTGGCTATCGGAAAACGCCCACGCTGCAGATCGGAGCCAACGTCTACTGTGATACCGCAGTCATTACCGCCGCTCTCATCCGCCACACGGGCAACAGCACGCTTTTCGCACCAGGCTTCAGCGCGCACCGCACCGCCGAGTGGGCCGACAGCACGCTGTTCCGCACGACCGTGGCTTTGAACTTCCGACCGGAGGCGATTGGCGGCTTCATGGGTCAGATGTCCGCCGAAGAGGTTGCGGCCTTCCAGGCCGACCGGGCTGAACTGGCCGGCGATGCACCGTTGGTGAGCATCGCGCCGGAAACCGCGCTGACCCAGTTCGCCGCCTATCTCAGCCAGCTGGAAGCCTCCCTGAGTCAGGACTTCCTTTATGGCGCGGCGCCGAGCATTGCCGACTTCGCCGTTTACCACTGTCTCTGGTTCGTGGCG
>JBCDDI010000366.1:0-4334 GCA_039180365.1 Pseudomonadota bacterium | reverse complement strand
TGCTGGCAACTATTGTATAAATATACAGTAGTTGCTAGTATGACAAGCATGATGAAAGGGAAGAAGACGCAAAGCGCCAGGCACGCGCCCGGCGAACAGCGGCAGCTGCTCCGCTGGAGACTCCGCGCTTTCCACTTTAGACGCTTTCGTTTCCGCGTCTTTCGTTTCCGCGCTTTTTGTTTTGGCGCTCGTTATTGTGGCGCTCGTTATTGTGGCGCTCGTTATTGTGGCGCTCGTCATTGTGGCGCTCGTCATTGTGGCGCTTTGCGTCTTCTTCCCTTTCATCATGCTTGTCATACTAGCAACTACTGTATATTTATACAATAGTTGCCAGCATCACCTCAGGCCGCGGCGCCTGCCTTCATAGCGCCGAACATGAAATCCCCGTTCTGCAGGCTGACCTGCACGGTGCTTCCAGGTGGGAAGTCGCCGGCCAGGATCCGCTGCGCAAGGGGATTCTCGATGCGCTTCTGGATCACCCGTTTCAGGGGCCGTGCGCCATAAACCGGGTCGTAGCCTTCTTCCACGAGGGCATCAATGGCGTTCTGATCCAACTCAATGGCGATCTCCTGCTCAGCCAGCCGGTGCCGGAGCACATCGAACTGAATCGTCGCAATCTGCGCCACCTGGTCTTTCGCCAGCGGGTGGAACACGACCGTATCGTCGATCCGGTTGATGAACTCTGGACGGAAATGCTGTTGCACTTCGCCCATGACCGTCTGCTTGATCCGGTCCAGCTGACCTTCCTCGGTCAATGCCTGAATGGCCTGAGAACCGATGTTGGAGGTCATCACCAGCACCGTGTTGCGGAAATCCACCGTGCGGCCATGGCCATCGGTCAGGCGCCCATCGTCCAGCACCTGCAGGAGCACGTTGAAAACGTCCGGGTGGGCCTTCTCAATCTCATCAAGGAGGATCAGAGAATAGGGCCGACGCCGAACCTTCTCCGTCAGGTAGCCGCCCTCCTCATAGCCAACGTAGCCTGGGGGTGCGCCGATCAGCCGCGCCACGGAGTGTTTCTCCATGAACTCCGACATGTCGATACGGAGCATTGCCTCCTCTGAGTCGAAGAGCACCTCAGCGAGCGCCTTACAGAGCTCCGTCTTACCCACACCCGTCGGGCCGAGAAACATGAAGGAGCCGTTTGGCTTGTTCGGATCGGAAAGGCCAGCGCGGGAGCGGCGCACGGCGTCAGACACGGTCGCTACGGCTTCGTCCTGACCAACCACGCGCTTGTGCAGCGCCTCCTCAAGACGCAGAAGCTTCTCACGCTCGCCTTCCAGCAGCTTGGAAATGGGAATGCCCGTCCACTTACTGACAACTTCCGCCACCTCATCTTCGGTCACGCTGTTCCTGAGCAGCTGCCGCGGCGTCTCAGCGCCATCGCTGCCGGCTGACTCGAGCTGTTTCTCAAGTTCTGGAATGCGACCGTACTGAAGCTCGGACATGCGGGTCAGGTCACCGGCCCGGCGCGCCGCCTCAAATTCGCCGCGCGCTTCATCAAGCTCTTCCTTCAGCTCCTGGGCACCGCGGAGGCTGGCCGTCTCGGCCTGCCAGATCTCATCGAGATCCGCATATTCGCGTTCGAGCTCATCAATTGACGCCTGCAGGTCCACGAGCCGTTTTTTGCTCGCGTCGTCGCTTTCCTGCTTGAGCGCTTCGGCCTCCATCTTGAACTGGATGAGCCGCCGCTCGAGGCGGTCCATGGCCTCCGGCTTCGAGTCCATTTCCATGCGGATACGGCTCGCCGCCTCATCGATCAGGTCGATGGCTTTGTCCGGCAGCTGGCGGTCCGTGATGTAGCGATGCGACAGGCGCGCGGCCGCGACAATCGCCGGGTCCGTAATATCGACGGCATGATGCAGCTCGTAGCGTTCCTTCAGGCCGCGCAGGATGGCAATAGAGTCCTCAAGACTGGGCTCATCTACCTGCACCTTCTGAAAGCGACGCTCGAGGGCGGCGTCCTTTTCGATGTACTGCCGGTATTCGTCGAGGGTTGTCGCTCCGACGCAGTGCAGCTCACCGCGGGCCAGCGCTGGCTTCAGCATGTTGCCGGCATCCATGGCGCCTTCGGCCTTGCCGGCGCCAACCATGGTATGCAGCTCGTCGATAAACAGGATGACGTTGCCCTCCTGCTTGGCGAGCTCGTTGAGTACGGCCTTCAGCCGCTCCTCGAACTCGCCGCGGAATTTCGCGCCCGCGATCAACGCACCCATGTCGAGGGAAAGAATGCGTTTGTTCTTGAGCCCCTCCGGTACCTCACCGTTGAGGATCCGCTGCGCAAGGCCTTCGACGATGGCTGTTTTACCCACACCGGGCTCGCCGATCAGCACCGGGTTGTTCTTCGTACGCCGCTGCAGCACCTGAACCGTCCGTCGGATCTCATCGTCGCGACCAATAACCGGATCGAGCTTGCCCTGCTCGGCCCGTTCCGTGAGGTCGACGGTGTACTTATCCAGGGCTTCCCGAGCTTCTTCGGCATTGGGATCGTTGATGGTTTCCCCATCTCGCGACATAGCGATGGCCTCCTTCAGAGATTCACGGGTCACGCCGCTGGCTGACAGCAAAGCGCCGACGCGGCCGTCTTCAAAAAGCGCAAGAAGCACCTGTTCAGACGAGAGAAAACTGTCCCCCGCCTTCTGGGCGTTGCGGTCGGCCAGATTCAGTACACGCACGAAATCCGCCGACGGTGAGATCTCACCGGTCGGGGTCGCAAGCGTGGCGAGGCTACCGAGGGCATCCTCAACGGCGCCGCGCAGGTTCGCCAGGTCTGCACCGGCGCGGCCGAGCATGCTGGCTGCCGTGCCCGGCTTCTGCTCGAGCAGCACGGCAAAGAGGTGTATGGGCTCGAGGGATGTATGATCACGTCCGATGGCCAGTGACTGCGCATCGGCCAGGGCTTCCTGCAAGCGGCTGGTCATCTTGTCCGGTCGCATGTTGCTCTCTCGTTTTGTTGACTGTTGCTACAATGTGGCCAAATCTCGAAAATTCAACGGAAATTGAGCCCCTGCGGGCGGAACTGGACCGAAACTGCGGCGGCTGCGCCTAAGGACTTCTACTTAGGAAGCTGCTCCCATCGCCGTTCCCACTATCCCCCGGATGTCCGAAACCGAACGACGACAACACCCCCGAATCCAGCTGCCACTGCTGGTCGAACTGCAGCACCCGTCCCTTGGGCGGAAACGCTGTGTGGCACGGGATGTCTCCGAAGGTGGCGTCTTCGTTTATCTCGAGGAGAGCGGCCTGAGGCCGGGCGCCACACTGCGGCTGACCCTGAAAAACGCCACAACCCTGGATACCCAACCGACGCCTACGGTGGAAATGGAGGTACGCCGGGTTGACAAGGACGGTCTGGGCCTTGAGTTCAGAAACAGAACCAGCCGCCACCTCTGGGAAAGCGTCGAGCGTATCAGGGCCGAGTTGGCCATCGGTCGGGACTATTTTCAGCTGCACGTCGCCGCCCTCGTGCTGAAGGACCCCGGCCGCCTGCTCATCGTTCAGCAGAACGGCCGCTGGACCTTTCCCGGGCTTTATCTTGTGGTCGGCGACGACTGGCGGGAAGCTTTGCGCGCCATGCTGAAGGAACGATTCGGCATCACCGCGGATCCTGCAACCATGCAGCTACTCAGCCTCGAAACCGAATCGTCCGACAAGATTCCCGAGGCGGCTGTAGCCAAGACCTTTGTGATCATGCAGGCTGACGCCACCGAATATCACTTTGAGCCTGGCGATCGCTATAAAGATGACCGCTGGCTGCAGAACCCCCGCATGATTGACGAACTCACCTTCGCCGACGACCTCACCCGCCGTCAGGCGCTTACGGCGTTCCGCTGGCTCGACGAGCAGGACGCATAGATGGTTGCCGCACGTTTCGACGATCAGGCCCTGGCAGCCTATATCGTCCTCCGCCCCAATCAGTCGTGGACCTGGCGTGCCAACACCTACTTCATCGGCACGCTGATGGTGGTTTCACTCATGGTGGCCACGGCCTTCACGGCGCAAGGTTTTTGGATGATTCTGCCATTTACGGTGCTGGAACTGTCCGTACTGACGGGCTGCCTCTATTACTGCGTGCGCCGCACTCACACCACCGAAGTGTTGCACCTCAACCGCGATGAGCTCGTCTTCGAACGCGGCATTAACAAACCAACGCAGCGGCACGCCTTCGACCGCTACTTCACCCGCTTCTTCGTTAAACCTCGGAAGCATCCCTGGTATCGAAAAACCATCGAGCTGAAATGCCGCGATCAGGCCATGGAGATCGGTCAGTTCCTCAGTGACGACGAGAAGGATCGGCTGGTCCGGGAGCTCCGGCAGATCATTCATCGACTGGA
>JBCDDI010000365.1:0-4339 GCA_039180365.1 Pseudomonadota bacterium | reverse complement strand
ATGAGCTTGGGTTCGAGGGCGATGGCCCGGGCAATACCAATGCGCTGCCGCTGGCCGCCAGAAAACTCGAAGGGGAAACGATCAGCGGCCCCCGGCGGCAGACCCACCTGCCGGAGGAGCTCACCCACCTTCTCAGCCCGCCAGGCCGGATCGCCGAGACCATGAATCTCGAAGGCCTCACCGATCAGGCTGCCCACCGTGTGGCGGCTGTTCAGGCTTTCAGCGGGATCCTGGAAAATCATCTGGATGTCCCGGCGGATTGGCTTCATGGTCCGCCGGCCGAGGTGCGTGACCTCCTGCCCGTCGAACTCGATGCGTCCTGCCGTCGGCTCAAGCAGACGAACCACAGCTTTCCCAAGCGTCGACTTGCCGCAGCCGGACTCACCCACAAGCCCGAGCGTTTCACCGCGACGAATGCTGAGACTGACACCGTCCACAGCCTTGTTGGATGCCTTCGCCCGCATGAGCACGCCACCCTTGATGGGAAAATGGACCTTGAGGTCTTCAACGTCGAGGAGCGTTTCCGTCACGACGCCGCCTCCAGTGCCCGCCATTTATGGCAGGCGACCCGGTGACCGTCATGAGCATCCTCAATGTCGGGGTAGACGCTGGTGCAGTGTTCGTCCGCATGGGGGCAACGGTTATTGAAGCGGCAGCCGGCCGGCATGTCCGTGAGCGCCGGCACCATCCCCTCAATGGTTCTCAGGCGACTCTTCCGTGGCGTCGAGAGCCTCGGAATCGAGGCGAGTAGACCCTGCGTATAGGGATGCCGCGGCCGGTTAAAGACGGCTTCCACCGTGCCCTGCTCGGCGATGCGACCCGCATACATAACCACCACGTCGTCGCAGGTCTCAGCAATCACCCCGAGATCGTGGGTGATCATGATGATGCTCGTGCCAAGGTCGTCCTGCATCTGCTGCAGCAGTTCGAGGATCTGCGCCTGAATGGTCACATCGAGGGCCGTGGTCGGTTCATCGGCAATCACCAGCCCCGGATCGCAGACGAGGGCCATAGCGATCATCACCCGCTGGCGCATGCCACCGGAGAGCTGATGTGGGTATTCGCTGACGCGTACCTCAGGGTTCGGTATGCCGACTTTCGCCAGCATCTCAACAGCAGCTTCCAGCGCTTGCGCGTCCGACAGCTGCCGATGCAGCTTGAGACTCTCGGTGATCTGCCGGCCGATGCGATGGACCGGATTCAGGGCCGTCATAGGCTCCTGAAAGATCATGCCGATATGATTGCCGCGTACCTCGTGAAGGCGTTCCACGGACGCTGCAGCCAGATCTTCGCCTTCGAAGAGGATGCGCCCGGCTACGATACTCGCCGCCGGTTGCGGCAGCAGGCGAATGATCGACAGGGCGGTTACGGTTTTGCCGCAGCCGGACTCACCAACAATGCCGACGGTACGTCCCCGTTCAACGGAGAAGCTGACCCCATCCACCGCATGGATGTTCCCCTCCTCCGTATCGAAGGCGGTGATCAGGTTCTCAACGGTGAGAAGCGCGTCGCTCAAGACTGCTACTCAGCCTGCCCCATCGTGATGGAAGAGTACTGATCGAAGACGTTATCCACCTTCGGAAAGGTTTCACCGCGCTTGCGGCCGTCCAGCGTGGCTTCGCGTTCTGCATCGTCAATCCAGAACAGGAAGTACTCTGTGAGGCTCGTCGCCAGCTTGACGTTGTAATCTTCTGGCCAGTTCACCCAGCGCCAGTAGGCACCACGCATGAAGGGAATCACGAAGCCGGGGACAAAGGAGCCGTCGTCATGGAGGATCTCCTCCATCTCGAAGGCCAGGCGCCGCATCTCCTCAACGTCGTCGCTCGCCCGATAGGCTTCGATGCGCTCATCAAGCTCACGCAAGGCGATGGACTGCAGGTTGTTGGTCTGCGACTTCAGCTTCCGCGCCGGATTCGGGCTGCCGTCCGCAAGCCACGGCACATCCCAGGCGTTCACGGAGTGATAGGTCTCCCAGTAGCGGGGATACATTTCAGGAGACACGTTGAAGGCGGAGAAGTGAATGTCATGCTGCTTCTCCTGGACTTTTTTCCAGGAGGCCGTGCCGTCGAGCACTTCCAGCCGGAACTCCAGCCCCGCCTTGAGCGCTTCTTCCCGAAGAATCGTCAGCGTGTCTTTGAGGCTTTCGTAGCCCGTGGAGAGCGTAAAAGACAACCGCTCTCCGGCGTCGTTAACAAGCACGCCGTCCGGACCCCGCTCCCTGAAGCCGGCTTGGGCGAAGCGATCGAGCGCCGCTTCAACGTCGAAGGGCCGTGCGGTGAGGGTCGGGTGTGTAAACTCGCCGTAGCCGTCCGCGGTGGTCCGCATGCGGCTGTAGTCGCCGCGGAAGTATTCGGCGATCACTTTGTCCCAGTTGGTCGCGTAATTAATGCCAACGCGGATGTCCTGGTTGTCGAGCAGCGGCCGGCCGCTGTTGATCCAGAGGCCGTAGGTAGGCCGGGGAATCTGGTTGTAAAAAACAGACCGCTTCACGTAGCCGCCTTCAACAAGCGGGTCCGTGGCGGGTAGTTTTTCGTAGAAGTACTCGGGCAGCGCCAGACCAAACATGGACAGCTCGCCTTTGCGGAAGGCTTCGAAACGTTTCGCCGTGTCTCTGATGACTTCGAGGCGAATGCGATCCGTGTTGAAACGGTGGCGCCAGAACTTCAGGTCCTTCGCCCACCAGTCCGCGTTTCGAGTCAGCGTGACAGAACGGCCTTTCTTCAGGTCATCAGGCTCGATCACGTAGGGACCCGAGGTCGGGACGAACTCCCACTGGTAGCGCTCCACGTAGTCCTCGCCGAATTCGGCAAAGAAATGCATGGGCATGGGTTCAAGGGCCAGCGCCCGACCCAGCATATCGGGCTTCGCTTCCGGCAGGGTCACGCTGAAGGTGTGCTCGTCGTAACGGGTGATGTTCACATAGTTGCGCGTGAAGAAGTTGTTCATGAACGGCGCCTGGATGAACGGCTGATGCCAGAAATAGAAGCTGAACATCATGTCGTCGGCGGTGATCGCCTCGCCGTCGGAAAAGCGTGCGGCCGGGTTAATGCGCACGTAGACGGTGCGGTTCGCCTTGTCCATGGCCCAGGCTTCGGCAATGCCGGGGAAGTAGCGGAAGTTGCCGTTTGCATCGATGGACGTGTCGTTCGGATGCCGGCGGCCGAAGCCCATGCGCGTGTCGTCGAGAATCCAGGGCCGGAAAGAACCATTCGAGTCCGGGCCGAAGAGTCTGAGCGTGCGCGGGAAGTCGGCAAGGCTGCCGTAGTAGGTGCCGCCCTTCTTTGCATCCGGGCTGCCGAGCTCCGGCAGATCCAACCCGTTTTCCCAGAGGAGATCGGCGGGGATGTCCGCGGCGGTCTTGAACTGAAAGAACTTTCCGAATTCACCGGCAGCTGCCCGGGCGTCCACGGCCTCCTGGGTCAGTTCCCCGCGCTCGAGGGCTTCTACCACCTCTGGCGGCATGGCATAGAAGCTGTCGAAGTGGGCCTGCATGTGGGCAAGCATGGCTGCCTGGCGTTCTTCGACAGCAGCTGCGTCTTCAGCGGGAGCAGCAGAATCGGTCTCGCCGCCGCAGGCGCTGAGCAACAGCATCAGGCCCAGCAGGGCCAGGCCCCGATAGCTCTTCATCATCATTTCGAACGGGTAACAGGCGGTCATTTGAACCTCATCGATAAAGCGTAAATTTTCTAGGGTCGAAGGCCTCGCGAACGGCCTCGCCGATGAACGTGACCACCGCCAGGATGAAAACCAGAGCGACAAACGCGGATGTGACAATCCAGGGGGCCGTGGTCAGATTTGCGGTGCCCTGCTTGAGCAGCTCACCAATGCTTGGCGTCGGCGGCGGCAGGCCCCAGCCGAGAAAGTCGAGGGCCGTGATGGCCGTGATCGCGCTCACCACCGTGAACGGCACGAAGGTAATCATCGTGGCGATGGTGTTCGGCAGGATGTGTCGGAAGATCACCCGGCCCGTGCCGGCGCCGAGCACCAGTGCCGCCGCCGTGTAATCCCGCGCCTTCTCCTTGTAGGTCTCGGTACGCATGTAATAGGTGAGCCCCGTCCAACTGAACAGCACCATAATGAGCAGCAGGATGCCGATGCGCGTGCCGATCTCGAAGGTACTGGGAATCACCGAGAAGACGATGATCACCATATAAAGGAAGGGGATGTTCGACCAGATTTCGATGATGCGCTGAAAGAGCAGGTCAAAGGCACCGCCGAAGTAACCCATAGCGCAGCCAACGGTGACGCCAATCAGATAGGTAAGCACCGTAAAGGCGATGGCGAAGAAGATCGCCGTGCGAAAGCCATAGACCAGGCGCGAGAGCACGTCCCGCCCGGT
>JBCDDI010000364.1:0-4341 GCA_039180365.1 Pseudomonadota bacterium | reverse complement strand
GAAGCCACGCTGACAGATGCCCTTTCGACGAGCGTCTTTGTCCTCGGTCCTGACAAGGGACTTGCTTTAATCGATGAGCTGCCCGGTATCGATGCCATCATCATTGATGCCGACGGAGAGCTTCGTTTCTCTGCGGACCTTGCCGAGGCCGGCGACCCCTAGAACCCGCGGCGCCGACCACCCGGCGCCTCCCTCATTGATGTCGTTCTCATTGTGTCCTACGCCCCCGGCAGCGGGAGGCGAACTGTGACGTCGAGCACGTTCTCCTGATTCCCCCTCAACTAACGTGCGTATCTCGGGTGGCACGGAGTCTGCCCGGCGGGTCGAAGGATAGACCCACGATCGCTGGAAGCGAAAACGGTGACAGCCGGCGGTTCGAAAGGCTTTGCCCGGTCAGGTTCGCAAGGACGACGAACGGGCGGAAGACCAGGCGCGCCCAGCGCGTGTTCTGGAATGTTGTAGCTGCCAGGCCTTTCGACGGCGCACTGACCTGCTGGTCCCGATGACCAGCTGCAAGAAGGCACGTTCAAGGACGTACTGTAAAGGAAGCACTCTGAAGGACCCGATGCGATGACAAGCAGAGCAACGAACATAATGAAGCGCTGGCTCACCGGCGCGGGCATGATCCTGGCCCTCGGCCTTTCTCTCAGCGCGCACGGCGTGGTGGACCTGCGGGAAGAAGCCCCGGATTTCACCCTGAAGAGCCTCGATGGCAGCAACCTGCGCCTTGAGGAGTATCGCGGCCAGGTGGTGCTGATCAACTTCTGGGCGAGCTGGTGTGGACCCTGCCGTCAGGAGATGCCGATTCTCGACCGCCTCCATCACCGTTACGAAGACACGGGTTTTGCCGTGCTTGGGGTGAACGTTGAGGGTGAGGTCGATCCTGCACAGGAAATCGTCGACAAGACCAGCGTAACTTTTCCGATTCTCATCGACGACGGTCAGAAAGTGAGCCAGCTCTATGACCTGCCGGCCATGCCGAGCACCGTCGTCGTCGACCGTGATGGCGTCATCCGCTACATCCACCTCGGCTACAAGCCCGGTGACGAAGCTAAGTACGTCGAGGTCGTAAAACAACTGATCCGAGAGTAAACGGTACGCAAGCAATGCAAAGGACAGCAACGCATCAGTTTCTCATCCTCCTGCTCAGCCTGGCTCTGCCAGGCTCCGTTTTTGCGGAAGCCCCGGAACAAGCGGGACCGAAGGTTGTGGTAACCCCGGTTCAGGACGCGTCCGAGGCCACCGGCAGCGAGGCTGCTGACAGCGAGGCCATTGCGGCAGCGCCGCTCGAGCAAGAGCCGCAGCCCCTCGAGAACGATCTGGAGCGGATAAAAAAGGATCTTCTGACCCTGAAGCGGGATCTGGTGATCCTCGAGGAAGACCTGCTCTTCCCGGCGAGCTCCCAGGTGGCGGTATTTCTCTCCATGGATCTCGGTGAGCTCTTTCAGCTCGACGCCGTGTCAGTGAAGATCAACGGCAAGGAAGTCGTGCACCACCTCTACACCGACCGTCAGGTTGATGCGCTTTACCGGGGTGGGGTTCAGAAGCTTTTTGTCGGCAATGTGAAGCAGGGGCAGAACCGCCTCACCGCCTTCTTCACAGGACGCGGGCCCAGCGGTCGTGACTATCGTCGCGCTACCACCGTGGAGTTCGATAAGACCTTCGAGCCGGCTTTCGTAGAACTCGCCATTTCCGATTCCGGCGCTAAGTACCAGCCGGAATTCACGGCTGCTGTCTCCGACTGACCCGCCGGCAGGGAGGGTCCGCCGCTCATGAAGCACTTCATCTGCGAGCTCATACTGAGCTGCGTCGTCGCCAGCCCCGTGGGTAAGCCCATCGAGGAGCTGACCTACGGCACCATGTTGTACAGCTACTACCAGCAGGACTTTCATCAGGCCCTGCTGGATACGATGGTCGCTGAAGCACAGACCCGCCGGGGTGACGAGTTTGCCCGCTTCGATCTCGCCAAAGGCAGCTTTGCGTTCAGCGACGGCATGTACGACCTGGCCCGCACGACCTTCGATGGCGTTGATCCGGAGGAGCTCTCGCAGCTTGATCAGATGCGCCTGGCCTTTCATCTGGCCCGGGAATACCACCGCCGCGGCGACTACGTGGGTGTTGAACAGGAACTCGCCCGGGTTGATCTCAAATCCAACTGGCTGGGTCGCAAACGCGTACACCCGGAAGTGGAATTCATGCGCGCCGAGGCCGCTATGGCCGCGGGCCGGAACGATGAGGCGGAGAAGCTTCTCAAGCGCCTCGACGAAGACGAACCACTGCTCGCTTACGGTCTTTACAACCTGGGTATCGCCTATCGCGAGGCCGGGGATCTGGAGGGCAGCCGCCGCGCCTTCGAACGGCTCGCCGGTTTCAAGGTCCGAAGCAAGGGTAAACGGCCGACAAACGAAGAAACCCTCGACCTGATTCAACGCGCCAAACTTGCCCTGTCTTTTGTGGCCCGCGAGCAACAGTCCACGGCCGATGCAGCCGAAGTTCTCGATGGGCTGCCCGCAGACGGCCGCTATCGGGATGTTGCGCTGGCTTCCTACGGCGGCCTCGCCATGGACCAGGGCGACTATGAGCTCGCTGCCCGGATCTGGCTGACGCTTCAGGAGCAGAGCTACTGGACCTCCAGCACGGCTCAGGCCCGCCTTGCGTTCCCCATGAGTCTTGAACAGCTGGCCAGCCGCGAAATGGCGCTGCTTCAGTATCGGGAAGCAGAACGCAGCTTCGAAACACGCCTGGCGCTGCTGACAGCCCTGTCCAGCCAGGCGGAGGATCCGGCCTGGGTTAAGAACCTGCTGCTCGTGTTTTCAGCACCGGAAACGGACGACGAACGCATGAGTGAGCTTGTTGAACGCTGGCGCGCGCAGCTGGGTCACACGGACTGGCTTGAGTGGCTCGCCACAGAAGATACGCACCAGGTGCTGATGGAATGGCGGGAACTGCTCGCCATGCGTGAGTGGCTGACGCTCCTCCCCGGTGAGCTTGGCGCTTTTGAAGAAGTTGCCAGAGAACAGCGGCGCCGCGGCGCCAAAGCCAACGCGCTGCTGCACGATGACGCGCTCCTCGCGAAACGCGATGCCCTCGAGGAGACCATCCTGGTACAGGCCGACACCCTCGATGTTCTGGAACGCTCCGGGGCTGAGCGGAGCCTCGACTGGATGCGTCAGCTCGCCTCGCCGGACGAGCTTGAGCTTCTTGAGGAACTCGCCGCCATGCGCGAGATGGTAACCGCTCACATGACGCCTAAGGATCAGGCTAAGTGGCTCGGCAAAATCGATCGCCTTGAAGGCCGGCTGTTCTGGCAGATCGCCGACGATCGCTCCGACCGCACTCGGACCCTCGCCAAGCAACAGGCGGAAAACGTGGCGCTGCTTCGGGACCTCGATGCGCGAGTCGCTCGGGTCGCTAACGCCGAAGCGGAGTTCATCGCCGGTGTTGAAACGGATTTTCTGTCGCTGACGGACCGAGCCGACGTGCTCACCGCGGATGTGTCCCGAGCCCTTGTGGCGCGGGAAGTTGCGCTTGCCGGAGAGCTTCGTCGGGGAATGGCTCGTGAGATGAAGGAGGTGCAGCAGTACCTCCTGGTTACCCGGATCGGTATAGCCCGGGCGACGGACGAACTCGCCCTGGACGATGAGACGGTGGAGGGCGAGTGATGTCAAATCGCACCCTCGCCATCGTCAGCCTCCTCCTGGTGACCAGCCTGCTGCTGTCTGGCTGCAGCTGGAAGAAGAAGTCTGCCCGCCGGGGCGCCGACGGCACTATCGCCGGTGTTATCAGCGATCTGCCCGAGCTTGAGATGCCCGAGGGCGCCGTTGTCGAGAAACCTTCCCGGGCAGAAGTGCTGGCCGCCTATGAAAGCGTCTACGGGCTGATTCCCAACAGCGTGGAAAATCATGCGGTTGGTAAGCGTCTCGCGGATCTGAAGATGAGCGTTGGCGAAGACCTCGACATTGAAGGCGCGGAAGATCCCTATCAGGATGCCGTCGCCCTCTATGAACAGCTCCTTGAGTCCGCCGAAGAAGAGGGTCGCGATCAGATTCTTTATCAGCTCGCCCGGGCTCACGATCTCGTCGGTGAAACGATTGCCACGGTCGGCTATCTCGATCGCCTCATCGATGACTATCCGGACAGCGTTTATGCCGTGGAAGCGCGCTTCCGCCGCGCGGAGATTGCCTTCTCGGACGGCCGCTATCGGGATGCGGAAAGCGACTACGGCTTTGTTGTGGGACAGGGCGAGGAGTCGCCCTACTGGCAGAACGCCACTTATATGCAGGGCTGGGCTCAGTTCAAGCTTGGTGACCTCGATGAGGGGCTGGGCAGCTTCTTTAAAGT
>JBCDDI010000363.1:0-4341 GCA_039180365.1 Pseudomonadota bacterium | reverse complement strand
CGCCCGGAAGGGGTTACGGTCCGGCGAACTATCGAGATGACGCTCACAAACCGCCGCGGTGCCGTGAAGACGCGGGAGGCCTGGGTTCTGAAAACGAGCGACGACAAGCTGAAGAAAACGCGCATCGTTTACACAGCGCTGAAAGCCGTGCGCGATACCTCATTTCTCAGCCATGACCACGTGGCCCCATCGGCCACAGACAATCGTTGGCTCTTTATCCCGGCAGCGCGGAAAGTCCGTCGGATTCCAGCCTCCGACCGGGGCGACTACTTCCTCGGCACCGACTTCACCTACGAAGACATTCAGAGCGAGCTCAAATTCGACCTTGGCGACTACAACTTTATGCACGCCGGCACTGCCCCGGCAGCCGACGGCAGCGGAATCGTCCTACACCACATTAAGGGTGAACCGAAAGATGCGAACATCGCGAAAGAACTCGGCTACGGCGCTTTCGAAGCCTGGGTGGACGAGAGCAACTGGATGCCGCGGCGCATTGAGTTCCGCGATCCCAAGCTGGATGCCCTGAAAACCGTTGACGTGAAAAACGTATCGCTCATCGACGGCATCTGGACGGCGACGGACATCGTCGCCACGCACCACAAGACGGGCCACAGCACGCGCTTTGCCTATCGGGACGTCGACTACTCCTTGAGCCTTTCCGAGGGGGTTTTCGAACCGGCTAAGCTGGACCGACGGCCGAAGCTGAAGTCGGTGGCAGCCGCTGAGTGATTGCTATCGGTTTTCGAGGCCGCGCTTCCGCGCGGGCCCTGTCTCTCGCCCTGTTACCCGGCCTCCTGCTTGTATCAGCGACCGCACCCCGGGCGGAAGTCAGCCTCGACGGCAGTTTCCGTTTCGGCTACGGCACGAGAGAACGGGAGCTCATGGAAGGCAGCGCACAGCTCGAGCTGCGCGGCGATCACGACATCAACGATTCGCTGGCCGTCGTTGGCTCAGTACGGGCGCGCATCCAGAGCATCGATCTATTGGAGCCAGGTACGCCCGCCTATGACACCTACTCCGACGCCAGCCGCCCATGGACTCCCTCCAGTCAGGTAACCGTTGAGCTCCGGGACTTTTTCGTTGAGTGGCGTCCCGGCGAGCAGCGCTTTATCGTCGGCAAGCAGCAGGTGGTGTGGGGTAATCTCGATGGCCTGAGAGTCCTGGATCAGATGAATCCGCACAGCTTTCGCGAGTTCATCCTGGCGGACTTCGACGAATCGCGGATCAATCTCTGGAGCGTCTACGGCGACCTGAGCCTGCTCGGCTTCCGCGCCGAGCTTCTCTGGAACCCGGACACGACGGTACACGACATCCCGGAGGCCGGTGCCTGGTTCGAGCTCACGGCACCCCGCTTCCGCTACGGCGCCGATCCTGACGCTCCGGGATTGCCCGTGCGGACGGACCTGCCGCAGGATTTTGAGGACGGCACCATCGGCGGTCGACTTTCCAGGCGCGTTGGCGGCACGGAGCTGCGGCTGCAGGCGCAGACGGGCCTCGACTACGAACCCCTTGGCCGCGTGATCATCGACGACGGCCAGCCGGTGCTCGAACGTTACTACGAGCGCCGGGAAATCTATGGCGCCAGCCTCGAGACGGCTTTCGGCGGCTATGTGCTTCGCGGAGAGCTGTCCGCGCAGCCGAAGCGGTTTCTGCCGGTGCTAACGGACGGGCGCCCCGACGCGGCGACCGGCGACCAGTGGACGGCGGCACTTGGTCTCGACGTGGACGCCCCCTTCGATACCTTTCTCAATGTGCAGTACGTGTTCGACCGTATCGAGAAGGCCCCGGAAGGTCTCATTCGCAACAAGACGGATCACATCGTGACGGCAACGCTGCGCAGGTCATTCGCCTATGAAGCCTTGGCCGTTGAAGCGCGCTGGTATGGCAACCTCGAAGATAACGATGGTCTGGCCCGCCTCATCCTCAGATACACCATGGACGGCGGGGCAACGCTCGGCCTGTCCGGCGATTACTTCTACGGTCAGGTGGAAGGCATCTTCGGCCAGTTCAAGGAACGGGATCGCATCACCCTGTTCGTGGACTTCCGCATCTAGGGACCGACTGTCCGGCGACGCGGACCCGCTTTCAAAGCAGCAACGTCAGCGCCAGGCTCGCTGTGAGCACAGTCGTCAGCTGCAGGCGCAGCGGCAGATACCAGTCCGGGTAGGCCGCATCGGCCCGCTCCAGCCATTCATAAACAAGCAGCACCACGAGCCCGAGAATCAGCAGCGCTGTACAGATGACAACGGGCAGGCTCAGGGCCATGACCGCCCAGAGGGGCGGCACCATGCTGACGCAGAGCCGCCTGAGCGCAATACGCGGCGTGCTGTTGGGCAGGGCCATACCCCATTGAACACCCCCCAGAAAAGCCAGAATGGCTGCCCCATAGATCAGGCACACCCGCCGGATCGGCCCCGCAAGCTCGGGACTCAGCAGCGCCAGCAGCAGGAGTGCAGGCACGAAGGCAGCACCGCTGTAACCCAGGGCATAGGCATAGCGGCTGAGGATGTCTTTGTTCATGGGGGCCGAATCCTGATGGCCGCATCATCAATGGATTGTGAAGGCGCCCGGCAGCCGGGCAGAATCCACCAACAGAACACTCTGCAAAGGAGCAGCAAACCATGGAAACACTGGCAGGCAAAGTCGCAATCGTTACCGGCGCCTCGAGCGGCATCGGTCAGGCCGTTGCTGAAACGCTGGGCGCCGCGGGAGCCCACGTTTATCTCACCGGTCGGAGCACCGCACCGATGGAGGCGTCGCAGGCCAGCATCGAGAAGAACGGCGGGAAAGCCACTCTGAGCGCTTTCGATATCCGCGATGTCACAGCCTTGCAGGCATTCATCGCTGAGACCGCCAAAACCGAGGGTCGCCTCGACATCATGGTGAACAACGCCGGGCTCGGACATCCTTCAACGATCGCTGAGGGAAACCCGGAGCAGTGGCGGGAAATGCTGGAGGTGAACGTGCTGTCTCTCGCAGCGGGATGCCAGAGCGCCATTCAAGTCATGCGCGAGACCGGCAGTGAGGGACACATCATCAACATCTCTTCCGTGGCCGCCCTGCGTCGCGAGTCCGGCATGTACGGAGCCACTAAACACGCCGTGAACTGCATAAACGGCACCCTCCGTCAGGAGCTGGAAGACGACACGATCCGGGTAACGAGCATCATGCCCGGCGTATTTGCGACGAACTTCGCCCGCAACTTCGATCGCAGCCTTGTGGAAGGGCTTGCCGCCAGTGTCGGGATCAACGAAGTCGAGTTCGACGAGCAGGGTCATCTACCCCGGGAAAGCATCGAATCCCTGCAGACCCAGATGAAACCGATGATGGGCGACGTCCAGCAGATAGCGGACGCCGTGCACTATGTGGTCACGCAGCCGATCGAGCTCAACATCGAGGAAATCGTGATCCGGCCGCAGAAAGCACTGCCGCTTTAGAATCACCCTGCACCCGAGGGCGTTTCGCGGTGCAGGGCCGGCCAGCGCCGGTCGTCTGGTAATAAACACTGACAATAAATAAAGAAGGCGCTTCTGCCTGCCCGCGAGGAGAGGTTGCGTTACGACAGTCAAAAGCGCCGATTTGGACGGGCGCGGGAGGCGCATTGAGTCCCTTCCTCTGAAAAAAGGAGTGGGTGCCCATGGCACTAGCCCATCCAGACCCCTACCTTAAACGAATTTGTTCTCATATGCGAATGATTATCGTTTAAAATCCAACCCATGGACCATCAGCGGTAGAACACGTGGTTGCCGATGATCGCCGTCTGTTGGCGCTGCCAGGGCGAGCGCATGGCGGTGCTGTGAAAAAACAGGGCGCCGTCGGTCTGATCCCGATAAGGACGAGACAGCAGGCCATCGGCCGCCTCAAGGGCTGCTGACCAGGCCGCAGCGCTTGTCGGCCGATCGCTTTTCCCATCACACCACCAGGAGAACTGACAGGGTGGAGTTTCTCCACCCTCCTTAACGACGTCGCAGGCGGAGCTTGGAAAACGCGGGTCGGCTACCCGATTCAGGACCACAGCGCCCACGGCCTGCATCCCGGCCGTGCCTTCGCCTCTCGCCTCCCAATACATCGCAAGGGCAAGACAGTGCCGCGCATTGTCGTCGGACCGCTCTGCGGAGACCGATATCTTTTCATCTTTGCTATGGACCACCACTGGCTTCGCCGCCGACGCTGGCTCCACGGGCGAAGACGGCGGCATCGACGCACAGGCAACAAGCAGCGCCGAAAGCAGTGAGACAGCGATCACACGAAAAACGGAATTATCGCGAAGCATGCGGGTAGTCCTTCACCGGCAAAAAAAAACCATCTTGCCGCGCTCAGGGCGGAAGTTTGTGTAAGGCT